>DAOMZK010000163.1:0-5915 GCA_035438035.1 Cyclobacteriaceae bacterium
GCCCCGAGCAGCAACAAAAATGCTCCGAGCAGCCGCAATTTCCTCGAGATCAAGGAAGGATTTTCTTCAATTTTCTAATCCCAAAGCGGAGCTTATTTCCTCAAAGATTCTCTTCGGCCTGCCCGATTGAGGATCCAACAGGCACCAGGTAGTTAGTGCTGTAGCCAGGACCTTTCCATCACTGCTTCTTTGAATCAGGACATGCCTTTTCTGACGTGGACCTTCAGGAGCGTCAATCCATGTAAAGGCATCAATGGTATCCTCTGGTAACGCAGGGGAGTGGTAGTCAATTTCGTGGCGCAAGACCACCCACTTGCATTTGCCTTTCAGCTCTTCAGATGCGGCGGTTTCCCAGTGGTTATATGAGATTGACTGTACCCATTCAAGGTAGACGACATTGTTGACGTGATTCAATTCATCAATGTCATCAGGAGAGACCTGAAAGCTTTGCGTATAGACCTGTCGGTCATGGGGGATTGATTTCCTGGCGGGCATCAGCGGACTTTTCTGGCGGCGGCAGCGTATTTCTCTTTTACAGTTTTCCTGAACCAGGTGGGAGCTAATCGCTTCAGTTTCCACATTTTACGGGCACCTTTCGGAAGTATGATGTACAGTTCGCCCTTGCCTGCTCTTGTTAATATTTCCTGGGCAACCTCCTTCGCTTCAAGCCGTGAACGATCAAGAAAGAACTGGGTTGTTTTCTTCACCAAGTCACCACCGCGAACACTCTGGGCGATGTTGGTTTTAAAATAGGCAGGCTGAACACTGGATACCCGAATATTATAATCCATGAGTTCACAATACAGGGTTTCGCTAATGGCTACAACGGCTGCTTTTGTCATATTGTAAGCACCCATCGTAGGGGCACAGGTGATAGCGGCAAAACTGGCTGTATTGAGAATATGGCCTGACTTCTGTTTTTTGAATGCCGGGATAAAGAAATGACACCCATACACTACGCTCAGCTGGTTGATGCGGGTCATCCATTCCCAGTTGTCGAGGCTATACTCTTCAAAAGTGCCACCGTCGCCAACACCTGCATTGTTGAACAACAGGTCAATGCCACCAGCATCCAGCAGGAATTGTTCAGATACTTTTTGGAATTGGTTCCGATCCGATACGTCAAGCCGATAAGTGATGACTTTTGCTCCCAACTCTTCAAACTCTTTAGCCACTGTTGCCAGACCCTCAGCATTGATATCAGCGATACCCAACGTCCAGCCATCCTGTGCCAGTTCGATACAATATGCTTTTCCCAGTCCCGACGCCGCCCCCGTGACGAAAGCTCGTTTAGATGGATGCTGATGTGTAAGTGCGTATTTCATTTGTCAGGTTTAGTATTGGTGATTGGCTTTTGGGCTTTAGCCATTAGCCTTTGGCTGTTTGCTCACTCATCACTCATCACTCTATATCCTATCCTTCTCAATCGCCTCAACCCCTCGTTTACCCAAATTATTAATTACGTTAATCAGTTGTCCAAATCGCGGATCTTTAGAATGCCCTTGTTTCCAGCGTGCATATATCTGCTGGGCAATGACAGCATTTTTATACAATCCAAACACATAATAAAATAAAGGATTGGAGACATTCCGGCCGCTGCGTGCAATGTAGCGTTCAACAACTTCATTTCGGGTGAGATTCCCGGGCAACCAGGAGATGTTGAATACTTTGGCAAGATCATCATCTTTGTCTTCTGCCCAATAGGCGAGGGAGGCACCCAGGTCCATCCAGGGATCACCGACAGTAGCCATCTCCCAGTCCAAAACGCCAATGATTTCCGAGGGCCTGACTTCGTTTAAAACAACATTGTCATACTTGTAATCATTGTGAAGGAGGGTGGGTGGATTGTCCATTGGCTGGTTTTTATTCAACCATTGACTCAAGGTATCGATTTCATTAATCTGATCAGTCCGGGAAGCGTCATACCTTTTGGTCCACCCTTCAACCTGTCGCTGAATATATCCTTCCGGTTTTCCAAGTTGAACCAATTGTGTTGAGTGAATATCAATAGCATGCAGTTCGATGAGATTATCAACAAGTGATTCAGATATGCTTCTCATTTCCTCCTGAGAAAATTTGATTTCCCTTACCAAGGAAGGCCTGAGGATCGATCCCTTGATTCTTTCCATGATGTAAAAGGGTGCACCGATTGCAGCACCATCTTCGCAAAAGATTATTGGATTGGGAATTTTGGAATAGTGAGGCTTTACCAGTGAGAGTACTTTAAACTCGCGCCCCATATCGTGTGCTGATTTGATGGCAGCACCAAACGGTGGCCGCCGCAGGATAAATTCTTTGTCAGCGGTGGATAGGAGATAGGTGAGATTGGAATACCCGCCGGGAAATTGTTTTTGCTGCAATACTTGCCCAATCGTTGGCGCAGCCACTTTTAGATATTGATTCAATCTGGATAAATCAATCTCCTCACCCTTTCTCGTCTCAATTGGCTGGTCAGTTTTCAACTTTTATCTTTTCACTCTTCACTCTTTTCAAGTCAAGTCCATATTCTTTTAAGATACTCAACGCCAGATTCTGTTTGTGGACTTCATCCGCACCATCCCAAATCCGTGCACCGCGTTCATGCTGATAAATAGTGGCCAGCATGGTGCCGTCGGTCAGGCCCATCGCACCGTGTACCTGGATAGCTCTGTCCAGCACACGAAGTACCATGTTGGCAGCATACAATTTTATTCCTGAGATCTGGAACCGCATCGCAGCAGCACCTTCGCGGTCAATGTTCGCGGCCGTTCGTAAAACAAGAAGTCGGGCAGCATCTATTTCAACGCGACTCTCTGCAATAAATCCCTGTATGAATTGTTTTTCTCCAAGATGCGTGTTTTCATCAATCTCACGTGATACCGCACGGCGACACATGAGGTCAAGTGCTTTTTCCGCAATCCCGATCCAGCGCATGCCATGGTGTATTCGGCCGGGTCCCAGTCTTTCCTGTGCCAGTTTGAATCCTGAACCTTCTGCTCCAATCAGGTTTGCGAGGGGCACCTCACAATTTTCAAACCTGATTTCCGAGTGACTCGCCCATCCGCCACCGGCTTCTCCGAAGATGGGGATCTTGCGGATGTGCTTCAAACCGGGAGTATTTGTCGGCACGATGATCATGCTGGCTCGTTGATGCTTGGGTAACTCCGGATTGGTGACTACCATGGCAATGGCAAACGAAGCACCTTCAAAACTTGAGGTGAACCATTTGTGTCCGTTTAATACATAGGAATTACCCTTTTTTACCGCGGTGGTGGCCAGTCGTGTAGGGTTGGAGCCGGCAAATTCCGGTTCGGTCATCGCAAAACAGCTTCGGATTTTTCCTTCCAGCAAAGGATGTAAATATTTCTTTTTCTGTTCCGCTGTTCCAAACTTGCTTAGCAATTCCATGTTGCCGATGTCGGGTGCCTGGCAGTTGAAAGTGTAGTGCCCATAAAATGGGGTTTGCGCAAGGGCTTCACTGATTTGTCCAAACTCACACAAAGTAAGGCCCAATCCCCCTTCATTCTTGGGAACATGGAGTCCCCACAGACCAGCCGTTTTTACTTTTTCTCGTTTTTCATCGAGCAGTCTATAGGTTTCTTCCGCACTTCTCGAGTGGTGGCCGGCTTCGAGTGGAAGTAATTCTTCTTTCACAAAGGATCTTACTTTGGGCAGAAGTTCCTCTAATCTGGCGGTAGCAAATATTTTTTCCATCTGAATCCTGAATTTAAATTGTTGTTCCACCATCTGCGGTAAACAGGGTACCCGTGCAATAGGCCGATGCATCACACGCAAGAAACAATGCCAGTGCAGCAATCTCCTCCACGGTTCCCATCCGACCCATCGGTACGAGCTTCATCCATTTTTTAAGGATATTTTCATCCTGCCAAAGTGCCTGCGAGAATTTGGTTTTGATGAGCCCCGGACAGATGGCGTTGACGCGAATGTTATCGGCCCCCCATTCCTTGGCCATCACTTTTGTGAGCATGTTTAAAGCAGCTTTTGAAACGGAATAAAGCCCGAGACCAGGATCGGGAGTGTCTCCGGCGATTGAACTCATGTTGATGACTGACCCGCCACCGCGTTGTTTCATATGTGGATAGGCCAGCTTGGATAATTCAAAAGGCGTCTTCACATTCACGTTCATAATCTTGTCGAATGCCCATTCTTCAGCCTGGATGACAGGACCAAAGACAGGATTGGAGGCGGCGTTGTTGACAAGGATGTCGAGCCCGCCAAAAGCTTCCACTGTTTTATCGATGAGCATTTTACAAGCGCTCATGTCACTGGCATTGGCTGCCACACTGATGCAGGAGCCGCCATTCTCTTTGATCTTTTTAACTACGAGGTCAAGTTCATCCTGCTTTCTTGAATTGATGATAACATTGGCGCCATGATGAGCATACGTCAAGGCAATGGCTTCACCAATGCCTTTGCTGGCACCTGTTATTAATGCTGTTTTATTCTTAAGTGACATTTCCATGTTCGGTAAGGAATTGATGAGTCTAAAAATATCCCAATCCTTCAATAATTACTATACATATTTTATTATTGATTGTAACTTGGTTCAATCTAATTTAAGCTTGTTGCGAATGAAGAATTACAAAAGCGTGCCGATCTTTTTTTGGTTAAAAATTGCATTGCTGATCTGCCTGGTTTATGGACCAGTTTCGGCGCAGAAGACAAAACCAAAATCAGAAATCTACTTTCCGGGTATGGATGCAGATTGGAAGAAAAAATCTCCTGCAGAAGCCGGCATGAATGCTGAAAAGCTCAAACAAGCCATTGCCTTTTCCATAGCAAGTGAATCAAAAAATCCCAGGGACATGGAGTTTTCCCACTACCAGAGCTTCGGAAAGGAACCTTTTGGTAATGGCATTGGACCATTCCGTGACAGGGGAGATGTTTCAGGCGTAATCTTGCGCGGCGGATATATTGTGGCGGAGTGGGGCGATCCCTTCAGGGTGGAGATGACACACAGCGTGACAAAAAGTTTTCTTTCCACGGTGATTGGATTGGCAGTGGATAGAGGGCTGATCCGGAGTGTACATGATACGGTATGGAAATATGTTCCACCCATACTTCCCTACAGTTCCACCATTCAAAACGACAAAGCTTCAGAACTTGGTAAATCGAAATGGATTATGCCATTCGAGACAAAACACAACCGAACCATTACATGGGATCATCTATTGAGACAAGTCAGCGATTGGGAGGGAACGCTGTGGGGTAAACCCGAATGGGCAGATCGTCCCGGACCGAAACCGGAGGAATGGATGACCAGACCACGGGTAACGCCTGGTACTGTCTATGAATACAATGACGTTCGTGTCAATGTCTTGTCATTGGCCGGGCTGTCGGTTTGGCGCAAACCTTTGCCTGTGGTTTTAAAAGAAAATATCATGGATCCGATCAATGCATCCAATACCTGGCGATGGTATGGTTATGAAAACTCCTTTGTTATCATTGACGGACAGATCATGCAGTCGGTAAGCGGGGGAGGACATTGGGGTGGTGGAATGATTATCAGCGGCCGCGATCTTGCCAGGTTTGGTTATCTGACTTTGAGAAAAGGTAAATGGAATGACAAACAACTGCTTTCCGAATCCTGGGTGAAGATGGCGTTGACGCCAACGCCTGTACAACCTACTTATGGCTTTATGAATTGGTTTTTGAATACTGACAAGAAGCTGATACCGGCTGCACCTGCAACAGCTTTTTATCATCTGGGTAACGGCACCAACATGGTATATGTTGATTTTGAAAATGATTTGGTGGTAGTGGCGCGATGGATTGAGAGTAGTGCGATGCCGGGTTTTATTGAAAGGGTTTTGCAGGCGATTTCAAAATAGGCGGAATTTTCAACTTTCGTATTTGATAAAATGGAATAAACCGGATTAATGACAGGGAAAATTTTGAAAATCAGATAATTACAG
>DAOMZK010000164.1:0-5914 GCA_035438035.1 Cyclobacteriaceae bacterium
CGTAAACAAACGACGGTTTTCTTCCACTGACCTGTAGCGGAACGGACTATCCTTACCCGCCTGGGTTGGCGTTCCCTTCAGTGCGGCCATCTCCTCACTGGAAATATCATCCACGTAGGCCAGTCCAGCATCAATCAATTGCAGTGCAAAGGCATACAACTGATCAAAATAGTCAGAAGCATAGAGTTCATTGGCCCATTGAAATCCCAGCCATTGAATATCACTCTTAATATTGTCGACGTATTCCGTCTCTTCCGTTACCGGGTTGGTGTCATCGAAGCGCAGGTTGGTATAGCCCCCATAGCGGGTGGCCAGGCCAAAGTTGAGACAGATGCTCTTGGCATGACCGACATGAAGGTAGCCATTGGGTTCTGGCGGGAACCGTGTAACTATACTTTTATGCTTCCCGGCCTGCAGGTCATTTTCCACAATCTCTTCCAGGAAGTTCAGGCTCTTTTCTTCTATCATGATGGTCAATTAAGGGGTAAAGGTAAAAATCGTTTTACCATGGTGAAAGGGTAACTTTCCCAGTAAATTATATTTGTTTCAGCAAATTATTTCAATCGATTTTGTGTTATAAAATAAACAGTGAAAAATGACAAAAACCTATTCTATATCGGGGATGACATGTACCGGATGCGCCGCTACTGTTGAAAAGGCGCTTTCATCCGTTCATAACATATCTGGCGTCAAGGTGAACCTGGAAGGCGCCAAAGCAGAGATCACCATGACCGCTCCGATAGTGGTAGATCAGTTACAGGAGGCGCTCAAACCGTATCCCTCCTATCAACTTTCAGAAAATGGCCATGCCCATCCATCAAAACCTGTTGGTTTTTGGAGTGACGGAAAAGTATGGGGCCGGGCTTCGCTTAATACCCTGAATTGCCTGATCGGATGTTCATTGGGAGACTTCAGTATGATAATTTTTCTTCAAGCCTGGTTCCCGGCTACTTCCATGTTTTGGCAGATGATCCTCGCGACTGGAGCAGGATTGGCAACTTCCGTTATGTTTGAGTCGACCTTGCTGCATTGGAGAGAAAATTTCAATTGGAAACTGGCCTTTCAAACGGCTGTGTCCATGTCATTCATTTCCATGGTAGCGATGGAAGTCGTCATGAATGCTACCGATTTCATGGTAACCGGCGGCAAAGCCGCATTCGGGAATCCGTTGTACTGGACTGCATTGTTAATCGCAATGGTTGCGGGGTTCATCACTCCCCTTCCCTACAACTACTACCGCCTGAAAAAATACAATCAGGCTTGTCACTAATTGTGCCGACTATTTTCCGTAGATGTCATTCAATACGGAAGCAAGGCGCACACCTGCCTGGGCAATGCGCAGTCTGACCACGCCGAAATTTTTATAGCCGTATTTGTAGCTCAGACTGCCATTGCCTATGGCGTAAATCTGATTTCTGAACGTCATGGATTCTGCAGCCCACTCGCGGAATGAAGTGCTCTGCCATTTCGCCATAGTCGTCTTGTCAGGAAGAATACAAGATGCAGCCAGTTCAGTATAGCTCAATCTTGTGTCGTCAATCATTTCACTATCCCATACGGAGTGGAGATTGGAATCTTTTCCAAACCATTTCAGCTTAACATTATTTCCACCGCGGTCTCCCGGTTTCCCTACATGCAATGGCTGATGAAGGTCTCCAATGAGGTGAATAAGAAATTTCAGGTATTCCCTTTCCTGTGTAACCGTCAGCTTTCCTGATTTAAGTTCTTTGGTGATTTTCTCCAGCATCTGGATAAGCTTCCCATCGGGATCAGCTTCAATATCTTCATACTTTTTTCCATCGGGTATAGTCGTCCAGTGAAAGGGCACTGCATAGTCATAGGTTGAATCGGAACGGATTTCATCCATCCAGGTGCTGACCATAGCGATGGATTGTTGTTCGAGGATAACCGATATTCTTTTCTTTGCTTTTGCATTCAGCAATTGTTCTGCAATAAGGCCAGTAGCACGGTGACCCGTTTGTCCCCAACCCAAAACATCCGTAAGGGTCACTACCGAAATTAAAATCAACAATAGTTTTCTCATGGTCTTAGGCTCTTTTCAATCACAAGAGTGGGTTTTTTTCAGCTTATTTAAAAATTAAATTTGATGTGGCTTGAGAAATAATTTAGATTTAACAATGACCCATCAGGCACTATTCCTCAACTTTGATATCAAGGCCCAACCCGATGAGGTCACCTGCGGCCCCACCTGTCTGCACGCCATGTATCAATATTACAAGGATGAAATTGGCTTGAAACAGGTAATCCGTGAAGTGAAGCAATTAAAGACCGGCGGAACATTGGCCGTGATGATGGGAAACCATGCTCTACAGCGCGGTTACAAAGCTTCTATCTATACTTATAATCTGAATGTTGTAGATCCGACCTGGTTTGAGCTTTCTTCAAAGAAAATCGTCTATAACCTCAGAAGGCAAATGGCCTACAAATTTAAAAGCAGGAAACTCCAGGTGGCCAGCCGCGCATACATCAAATTCCTGGAGGCCGGTGGCAAGTTACTTTATAACGAACTGGACGATAAACTCATTAAAGGATACTTGAAGAAATCCATCCCCATTCTTGCCGGGCTAAGTGCTACTTATCTTTATGGAACAGCCCGGGAAATACCAAAGAATAATAAATTTGATAGTATTAAAGGCGAACCCGTGGGTCATTTTGCCATCGTCAACGGATATGATGCAGAAACGGATCAGGTCTACCTGGCTGATCCCATGAACCCCAACCCGCTCAAAAGTCAATACTACAGCGTTACTTTCAACCGGCTGATCAACAGTATCATGCTTGGAATTGTAACCTATGATGCTAACTTGTTAATAATACAACCCAAGTGATTCACTCACCTGCAGCCCACACCCTTCTCCCGGTCCGGTGCACCTATGCCTAAACTGATCATTGTTGAAAAACCCAAAAGCTGGAACCTCCGCCTGGAAGACGTGGAGGTGATTACGCCCGGGCGTTACATTACAGATGAGGCATACCAGTCTGTTAAAAACCTGAAGATCCTCAACCTCTGTAAGTCCTATCAGTATCAAAGTGAGGGGTATTATGTCAGCCTCCTGGCCGAAGCCCGCGGACACAAAGTATTGCCGGAAGTATCCACGATCCAGGACCTGCGCTTCCCTTCTATTTTACGCGACGATTCTCTCGACTTCGACGAACTAATCCAGAACACTTTTAAGCACGAGCCGTACGATAAAGTTGAATTCAACATATATTTCGGCTCAGCACAATCTGAGCACCTCAATAAATTGGCCCTCCAGCTGTTTCAATTGGTGCAGGCGCCGTTGGTCAGGGCCATATTCTCCAAGAAGAACAAATGGGTATTGCAGAGCATTCGGCCGATAAGTTTGAATGAAATGCCGGAGACTGACCAGCCGATTTTGGAAAGTGCCCTGGAGAAATATCTCCTGCGCAAAAGAGACTACCGGCCCGACAAGAAAAAATATGATCTGGCCATCCTGGTCAATCCCGAAGATCCCAATCCTCCTTCCGATGACCGCGCGTTGAAAAGGTTTTATAAAGCTTCCCTGGAAGCGGGTTTTAATACAGAATTTATTACCAGAAATGACATTGACAAATTGATTCAGTATGACGCTCTCTTCATACGGGAGACGACCAACGTCAATCACCATACGTTCAGGTTTGCAAAAAAAGCTGAATCACTCGGACTGGCCGTAATAGACGATCCTGAATCCATATTGAAATGCACCAACAAGGTGTATTTACATGAACTGCTCAGCGCCAACAAAATTCTTACTCCCAAATCCTATGTGATCACCGAAGAAAACTGCAGTACGATCACCGACAAGATGAAATTTCCTTTCATTTTAAAACAGCCTGACGGGGCTTTCTCCAGGGGTGTCGTGAAAATCAACAACCTGGTGGAGTTCAAAAAGGAACGGGAAAGTATGTTTGAAAAATCGGATCTGATCATTGCGCAGGAATTTCTGCCCACTCCATTCGACTGGCGTGTAGGCGTGATTGACTCCCAGGTGATTTATGTTTGCAAGTATTTTATGGCCAGCCAGCATTGGCAGATTGTAAACTGGGCCGCGAAGAAAGAAGCATCCCGCGACGGAGAGGTGGAAAGTATTGCCGTTGACCAGGCTCCCGCCGGTTTGTTAAAAGGCGCCTTGAAAGCGACGGCCCTGATCGGCAAAGGACTGTATGGCGTAGATATGAAAGAAGTGGATGGGAAATTTTACATCATTGAAGTTAACGACAATCCCAATATTGACGCCGGCACGGAAGACAAGATTCTTAAAGACAAGCTATACGATATTATTATGGAGGTTATCCTGAACAAAATTAAATCCACGAAATGACACAACCTGTTCGCTATCACATTTTCCAGGCCTACGGTGTAGAGCTGGAATACATGATCGTGGATTGTGAAACACTGAATATCCGCCCCATCGCCGACGAACTCCTGAAACATGAATTGGGACATCTAGGAAGTGATTTTGAAAATGATATTATCACCTGGTCCAACGAGTTGGTGATGCACGTTATCGAGCTTAAATCAACAAAACCTGAAAGCAATTTCAGTTTGTTGCAAAACGGGTTTGCCGACAATGTCGCAAGAGTCAACGGTGTTCTGAAAAAGTGGAACGCGGTCCTGATGCCCACTGCGGCTCACCCCTGGATGAACCCGCTCACTGAAACGAAATTGTGGCCCCACGACAGCAATGAAGTCTACGATGTCTACAATCGCATTTTTGATTGCAAGGGACATGGCTGGAGCAATCTGCAAAGCACTCACCTTAACCTGCCTTTTTACGACGACGAGGAATTTGCCCGCCTGCATGCGGCAGTTCGCATGATCTTACCGCTGCTACCTGCCCTTTGTGCCAGTTCCCCAATTCTGGACGGCAAAGTCACGGGATACAAGGATACCCGGTTGAATTTTTATAAGACCAATCAGGCTAAAATTCCATCCATTACAGGTAAGGTGGTTCCGGAGGCGGTTTTCTCCAAGCGGCAATATTTAAACACGATTTATGAAAAAATAAAAAATGATATCGCCCCTTTTGATCCGGACAATATCCTGAATCCCATCTGGGTAAATTCGCGGGGGGCCATTCCACGCTTTGACAGGGGCTCAATAGAAATCAGGGTTATGGATGTGCAGGAATGTCCAGCTGCTGATCTTGCCATTCAAATTCTGGTGATAGAGACCATCAAGGCCATCGTCAACGAAAGCTTCTGCAACATTGAAGAGCAGATGCGGTTGAAAACCGAGATTCTTGCAGGCGTGCTGGATGAAACAGCGCTTCACGGACAATCCGCTGAAATCCTTTCATCGGAAGTCCCCGGAGCGTTTGGATTTTCTGCTCCTTGCAACGCGCAACAGCTATGGCAACACATTTTAAACCAACTACTGGAGAAAGAGGATACACCATTGAGAAACTGGGAGCCTGAGATTGCCACCATTCTGCGAGAAGGGACATTGTCTGACAGAATAGTCCGGTCCATGAACAGAGACTTTTCACAGCCTTCAATAATAAATACTTATCAAAAGCTCATTGACTGTCTGGCTCAGAACAAAATGTTCCAGGGCTAGAAATCGATCAGGCTTTCCGTACAATATACATTCTTATCCCGCGCATTATTCATGATATCTTTCCAGTATCATGAATCGGTTGAAAGCCTGGATCAGGATGTTCTTTGGTTTCTCCCGTACGGAGACCAATGCTTTCGTTATACTGCTCCCCCTCATGTTTGTTATTCTCTTTTCAGAACCCGTTTACCGTCAATTACAATCGAGACAGCCTGCGGATTTTACTAAAGAAAATATAATACTCGACAGCCTGATCGCCACCCTGCAGTGGAATGATACCATTCACATTGAGAAATCTCCTGTCGCTTCCAAGGAAATTAAATTTCATTCATTCGA
>DAOMZK010000165.1:0-5888 GCA_035438035.1 Cyclobacteriaceae bacterium
AACCTTGAATATCTCCGGAATGACAACTGGGAGTGGTCCAAAGCTTCCACCAGCAACAGTGCGAAATCATTTCTTGGGATGTACAAAAAGAAGTCTGACCTCGCCTATGTTGATGTTCCTGATTTTGACCTTCACGTCAATCCGGTACTCTACCTGGGAACAGGCAAAGATTCCCGACAAAGTGATCCAGTCTACATTAATACCCGCGGAGTTGAAATTCGCGGCATGGTGGATCGGAAGATCGGGTTCTATACTTACCTCGCCGACAACCAGGCGCGCCTTCCCCTGTACGCCACCGATTATTCCTATAATTACGGATACTACACTGTGCCGCATGTGGACTTCTGGAAAAATTTCAAAAATGGCGGTGTAGACTATTTTGAAGCGCGGGCGTATATCGATTTTAATTTATCAAAGTCCATCTACTTCCAGTTCGGCTACGATCGCACCAACATTGGTAATGGATTTCGTTCACTGATCCTTTCCGATTTTGCACCCCCTAGTCAGTTTATACGTACCAATGTGAAAGTGTGGAAACTGAACTATTTTTTTCAACTCAATCGGATGACGGCGAATGTACCTTCGTCGCCGGGAGGCACGAGTGCCAGCAAGCGGTACCCGGATAAGTTTGTTGCGTTTCATCACCTCAGTGTAAACCTGGGAAAGAAATTTAATCTCGGTCTTTTTGAGTCAGTAGTTTTTTCTCCTCAAGACAGTATCAATGGCGGAGTATTTGAGTTAAATTATCTGAACCCGGTTATTTTTTACAGGGCGATCGAGCAACAAAATGGAAGTGCTGATAATGTTATTCTCGGTCTTGACTGGAAGTGGCTGGTTGCGAAACGACTTTCTGTTTATGGCCAATTCGTATTGGATGAATTTGTACTCAATAACATCACTTCGGGCAATGGTTGGTGGGGAAATAAATTCTCGCTCCAGGTTGGAATGAAATACATCGACGTTGCCGGAATCAGCAACCTGGATTTACAGTTGGAAGGAAATGTGGTGAGGCCTTATACTTACTCGCATGCCAATCAGTTTACCAGTTACACTCATTTCATGCAGCCCATTGCCCATCCTCTTGGATCCAATTTTTATGAGATGGCGGCGGTGGTGAGGTATCAGCCCATCCCTAAATTAAACATGACCCTGAAAGCATTGTATATCCAGACTGGGAGAGATAATGGCGTCAATGACCTGACGTTTGTCAACTGGGGAAGTGATCCGAATAAAAGCTATAATACCCGCCAACAGGATTACAACAATAAAATAGCCCAGGGAACCGACAACACAATAGTATCTGCCGATTTGCTGGCCTCCTATATGCTGCGTCACAATTTCTTTATTGACTTTAAACAGACTCTCCGTAACAGCAAGAGCACGGATCCAATTTTTAACAACAACACCTCGCTGACTTCAGTAGCTTTGCGCTGGAATATTGCAGCGAGGAATTATGACTTTTAGATGAAAACTTTTCTCAGGATTCTTTCATATGCGAATAAACTGCAATCACGATTGGTGCTGTTTTTTGTCTATTCCATCCTGGGAATCATTTTTGGCGCATTCAATATTGTATTGGTAATTCCCATGTTGAAAGTGCTTTTCAAACAAGGCACAGGTGTTGTTGAGGTGCCTGTAATTCCAGGTTTCAGCTTCTCTTCGCAATATATCATTGACGTATTCAACCATTATTTTCTCACCATCATTCGTGACAATGGCCGGTTGGATGCCCTGTTATTTGTTTGTGCCTTGATTGTCATCTGTGTTATCCTGGCAAACGTTTTCCGCTATCTTGAGCGTGTCATGGCTACTAAAATCCGGGTGGACATGGTAATGAATATCCGGATGGATATTTTCCGCAAAGTGTCCCTGCTGCACATTGGTTATTTTAACTCTGAACGCAAGGGGGATCTCATTTCAAGGTTTACCAATGACGTGATGGAGGTCGAGAATGCGGTAATGAACAGTCTGAAAGCGGTGCTCAAGGAGCCCCTTACTATCGTTGTGTATTTCATTATTCTCTTTACTATTTCCTACCAGCTCACACTTTTTACTTTGTTGGTGCTGCCGTTGACAGGAGGTGTACTGGCGGAAATCATCAAACGATTGAAACGACAAGCGGTGCAGAGTCAGGAATCCCTTGGACGAATCGTCAATATACTTGATGAAACCTTTTCGGGGATGCGGGTGATCAAGGCCTTCAATGCCCGGAATTTTGTCATAAAAAAAATTGAAGATGAAAGTTCGTATTACAGGAAAGTAAACAAATCTCTTTCCTATAAGAACGAGCTCGCTTCGCCGGTATCTGAAATTCTGGGGGTGATGATCATAGCCGGAATTATTTTCTTCGGAGGCAATCTCGTTTTGAGTGATGCGTCTTCCCTGGAGCCCGAATCCTTCCTGGGCTTTCTAGCGGTATTCTCCATGATCATTCAACCCGCGAAGAATTTTTCCAATGGCATTACGGCCCTTCAGAAAGGGACGGCTTCGGCCGAGCGAATATTTACTGTCATCGACACACAGCCGCTGATTCAGAATAAGCCCAATGCCAAAAACCTGGCTTCATTTGAAAGTGAGATAGAATTCAAAAATGTAAGCTTTGCCTATGAGAAGGAACTTGTGTTGAAAAATGTAAATCTGAAAGTAAGGAAAGGGGAGACGATTGCCCTGATCGGTCCTTCTGGTGGAGGAAAGTCAACCCTTGCGGATCTCGTACCGCGCTTCTATGATCCAACGGAAGGGGAGGTATGCATTGACGGAACAGCGTTGACGGATTACGATATTGAATCGCTCAGAAAGGTAATGGGTGTGGTGACACAGGAATCCATCCTCTTCAACGACACCATATTTAACAACATTGCTTTTGGGATGCCTGGTGTGAGCGCAGAGGCTGTGGAGCAGGCGGCTAAAATTGCCAACGCTCACGATTTTATTTTGCAAACAGAAAATGGATACCAGACCTTGATTGGTGAAAGGGGTTCCAAACTTTCCGGCGGTCAACGTCAGCGAATCAGTATAGCACGCGCAGTACTAAAAAATCCCCCGATATTAATATTGGACGAAGCTACTTCAGCACTGGACTCAGAATCAGAGAAACTGGTACAAGAAGCGCTGTTCAATTTGATGAAAAACCGGACATCGCTGGTAATTGCACACCGCCTCAGCACCATTCAACATGCGGATGAAATTGTGGTTATCCAGGATGGTCAGATAGCAGAACGCGGGACGCACGATCACCTCATCCAATTGAGGGGACTGTATTGGAAATTGAGTAATATTCAAAAAAACTGACATGAGTAGGCAGGAATTCCAATCTTCTAAATGCGCTGATGTCTATATTAATGGTTTTGCATTATGTTTGAGTCAATTTTAGCTGAGAACATGAATCAAAAACGAATCTGGCTCTATCTTGGTTTTGCGCTGTATCAGATTGCTGCCTTTATTTTTACTATCATGGTGGACGGGCACCTGGATCTGCTGGGTTTGCTGAAGTTCATTCCGTGGTTCAAATTCATTACCTTTTTTGGATTGATTCTTTTTATAGCCGATGTCATTTGGTATGTGATGGACCGGCGGGCAAATCGCAGGAAGCAAGATGAGCTTGAAAAGGAAAATACCGTGCTCAAATCCAAAATTTATGACTATCAGGAAGCGGCAAAAGGCTCTTCCTCAAAAGTATGAGTGACCGTTCCCTCATTCTCACCGAACTCAACCAGGCAGCAGAAACGCTTTCGGGCTTTCTCAACGACTCCAATACTATTAACAATATTGAATCGGCTGCAACCTTGCTGGCGAGTGCGGTGAAAGCCGGCGGAAAAATAATTTCCTGCGGCAATGGCGGTTCACATTGTGATGCCATGCACTTCGCTGAAGAGCTCACAGGCAAATACCGCAATCCCCGCAAAGCCATTCCTGCCATTTGCATTTCCGATGCGAGCCACATCACTTGTGTGGGCAATGACTATGGCTTCGATTTTATTTTTTCGCGCTACCTCGAGGCACTCGGAAATAAAGGCGACGTATTACTCGCTCTCAGCACCAGCGGCAACTCTGCCAATGTTCTCAATGCAGTAAAAACGGCTAAGGAGAAAGGAATGAAAGTCGTGGCCCTTACAGGAAAGGACGGCGGCAAACTCGGTCCCCTCGCCGATGTGGAAATACGAGTGGCGCACAAAGTCTATGCCGACCGTATCCAGGAGATTCATATTAAGGTGCTTCACATTTTGATCTTGCTGATCGAAAAGCAGGTGGGATAGTTACATCAAACTGTCTTGTTTCCCTGACGATTTAGTCCTTCCTGTTGATCACCAATCAACAAATAACTAAATCACCAAACCAATAAACAATCTGTGGTAGCAAGAAGCTTTGGCAGTGCCGTGCAGGGTGTTGACGCCAGAACGATAACCGTGGAGGTGAATATCACCTCCGGCCTTCACCTTTACATCAGTGGTCTTCCTGATACGGCTGTGAAAGAAAGCGAACACCGTGTGGAATCTGCCATGAAGACGCTGAAGTACAGCATGCCACGCAACAAAGTGGTGGTCAATCTCGCGCCGGCGGATATTCGCAAAGAGGGATCGGCATACGACCTGCCCATGGCACTCAGTGTCCTGCAGGCATCAGGCCAGATGGTTACCGATAAGCTGGAAGAATATGTCATTATGGGAGAGCTCGCCCTCGACGGCACATTGCGACCGATCAAGGGTGTGCTCCCCATTGCCATACAAACACAAAGGGAGAAATATAGGGGTCTGGTTTTGCCGGGCGCCAACGCAAGAGAAGCCGCCATTGTCAGCGGCCTGCAGGTTATTGGAGTGGAAACATTACAGGAGGCCATTGCCTTTTTTGAAGGCAAAAAAAATATTGAACCGGTTGTAGTGGATGTAAAAGAAATTTTTGACAATAAACTCAACCGCTACGATTCGGATTTTAAAGATGTTCAGGGCCAGGAGAATATAAAGCGCGCAATGGAGATTGCTGCCGCAGGTGGTCACAATGTGATCATGATTGGTCCGCCTGGCGCGGGCAAGACCATGCTTGCGAAAAGACTGCCTTCCATATTGCCTCCGCTTACACTGAATGAAGCACTCGAAACGACGAAGATTCATTCTGTGGCCGGTAAAGTAGGTAAGGGGGGATCGTTACTGACGACAAGACCGTTCAGGAGTCCCCATCACTCAATTTCAGATGCCGCCCTGGTTGGTGGAGGCGGTAATCCGCAGCCTGGTGAAATATCCCTGTCGCATAACGGCGTGCTATTCCTGGATGAATTGCCTGAATTCAAGCGCTCGGTGCTCGAGGTCATGCGACAACCCATGGAAGAGAGAAGGGTGACCATTTCACGCGCCCGTGCATCGATTGAATACCCGGCCAACTTCATGCTCGTAGCCAGCATGAATCCTTGCCCGTGCGGATACTACAACCATCCAGAAAAGGAATGTGTCTGCGGACCGGGTGTGGTGCAGCGCTACCTCAGCAAAATCAGCGGTCCATTGCTGGATCGGATTGATCTGCATGTAGAAGTGGTACCGGTGAGTTTTGATGAGATGACCGCCCAGCGCAGGGCAGAATCCAGTGAAGAGATTCGGGCGAGGGTGGTGAGGGCGAGACAGGTTCAGACTGAAAGGTTTGCAGGCCAGCATTACATTCACTGCAATGCGATGATGCCTTCAAATATGGTCAAGGAAATCTGTGAAATTAATTCAGCAGGTATTAGTCTGTTAAAGACGGCTATGGAAAGGTTGGGACTTTCTGCCCGGGCTTACGACCGAATCCTAAAAGTATCGCGCACTATTGCAGACCTTGCGGGGACAAATGAAATCCGAACTGAGCATTTAGCTGAAGCAATTCAATATCGCAGCTTGGACAGGGACGGCTGGGCAGGGTAA
>DAOMZK010000166.1:0-5875 GCA_035438035.1 Cyclobacteriaceae bacterium
GGTGCTGTAGTAGCGCGTGATAAAGGCAAGGATCACAGCCAATAGCGGTGCCTCCAGCAGGTTGATGGCCAGGTACTGCCGGTTGCTGAGCTTGGACAAAAGATCCCTTTGTCCGAATAATTTCATCTGCTTTAGCCAGCCTGGCAAATGCAGGGTCGAGACGGGTGGCTGTAAAGATGGCGTCAGGTTCGGAAGTTTGATTTTTTCCTTGAATGACTGATTCCATTGCTCAGGCAGGACCTTCCTTTCATTGGTGAAGTTTCCATATTCATCGATGACTTTCGTTTCGATGATGTTAAAAATCTGTTCCGGGTTCACGTTGCCGCATTCCGGACATTCACCCTGGTCGCTGTTGATCAGGTTAATATTTTTTTTGAAATAGGTGACGGCTTCAACAGGGTTACCATAGTAAATCTGATACCCACCTGTATCGAGGATAACCAACCTATCAAACATTTTGAATATATCCGAACTGGGCTGGTGGATGACCGCAAAAACGAGTTTTCCTTTCATCGCGAGTTCTTTCAGCAAGTCAATGATATTTTCAGAATCGCGGGATGAAAGTCCGGAGGTTGGCTCGTCGACAAATAAAACAGAAGGCTCTCGCAGCAATTCAAGTCCTATGTTGAGGCGTTTGCGTTGTCCGCCGCTGATGGTTTTGCGAAGGGGAGAGCCTACTGTAAGTTCCCGGGTTTCCAGCAGGCCAAGGTCATCCAGGGTTTTGAGCACCAGTGTTTCAATTTCTTTTTCCGAAAGGTTATTAAAACAAAGTTTGGCAGCGAAATAAAGATTTTGGTACACCGTAAGGTCCTCCATCAGGAGATCATCCTGGGGAACGAAGCCAAAGACTCCCTCCACTTTCTCCGCATCCTGATGGATATCGATGCCGTTAATGAACACATGGCCACTGGAAGGTTTTTCTGACCCGTTGAGCACCTGGAGCAAGGTCGATTTCCCGGCACCACTGGCGCCCATTAGTGCAATGAGGTTTCCTGACTCTTCCAGCACGTTAATCTGGCGGAGTCCCAGCTTGCCATTTTTAAACTGGTAAGAAATGTTCTTTGCCTCAAAGGTTGTGCGGACTTCGGGTTTGAGTTTTTTGAATTGATTCAGGATTTCCCCGAAGTAGACAGGGTCTGCGCCTTCCCAGCGGATGGTGCTGCCCTGAGCAAACGGGTTAATATTGGAGGATTTTTGAGGTACGCCATTCAGGTAGATATCTTCCGGGCCTACATATTTAAAAAAGTACAAGTCACCGGCGGCCAAATAGAGAATGGCGATTACGCCGTCCAGCTTGCTCCTGTAGATTTGCTTGCAAATCTCATGTTTCTCATTGATGGAATCGATGATGAGAATTTGGTCAGAATGATAGCTCTTGCGATCGTCACCCAGAATAAAATGGGTCATCAGGTCAATGTCGGTGCGGCTTATGTTAAGTGCTGAGGCAATGGTTTTTGCATACTGATGTTCTTTGGGAGAAATCGTGCCATCCGCCAGTATCACGCTCATCAACTCCAGAAGAATAACTGCTTTTTGCTTTTGGGTAACCTCCAGATTGATTTCGCGGCACAATTGAATAACATTATTATCCTGATCTGGCGAGAGATCACGGGCGTAATTATCGAAGTAGGCCATATTTTCCATCACCGCCTTTCGGCCAAGATGATCGTGAAGGAAAGCCATCACATAGTCGCGTTCCTGCTGGGTGACATCGTCTTCTTTGGCAACAATGGCAAACAAACGAAGTATGGCTTTCAGTACGGGCTCGCTCATGGAAGGGTGTGTTAACTACGAATATACTGGAGATTAAAAATAACCGAAAAGACCGATGGATATAAATAAAAAAGGGATTGGCTTATCCAATCCCTTTTTGTGAGGTCTTGCTGACTATTGGACCAAGTCGCCACGAAGCTTTTCAACAACCTTGGTGATGCTGGCAATCGTTTCCGGCGTGAGTGTCAGATTAGATTTATTGGTCTTGATCGCTTCATCCAGTTTAAGCGCTGCATAGCTCGCTTCCAGGTTTTTGAGATCTGAAATTATTCCTGGAATGGCTCCTGACTGATCTACTCCGCTAAGCATTTTAGTTACTTCGCTAACCGATGCCTTCTGTTTAATTACCAATTGAATCAGGGGCGTAAGGATATTATTTCTTTTATCGGTAGGAAGAATGTTTGGAGGATAAGATTTGATAATCGCTGTAGAGAGGTACAGGCTTTCAACAAAACTTCCAGCCACCATAAGGGCCGCGAGCTTGCTTCTGTTATCCTCGACCAGGTATTTATCCATTGTTTTTACGGTCTGATCAAGTATTGAAGCAAGGGAGTCTTTGTTTCCAATGTTAGATTCAAATCTTTTAAGGATTGCCTGATCAAAAGATGCGCTAATGCCGAGTTTATCGGCGAGACTCTTGGAAGTATTCAGGTAATCAATAGACTCTTGTGTCTTGTCATAGGCGCTCAGGTATCCTATATCTGCACTGTACACGCCCAGGTTGAGGGCGGCTTTATCGCCTTGAGATTCATAGGTTGATGCTTTCCTCCGATCATTTACAAGAGACTGGTTGAATTCAGCGCCGGAAGCCATGAGAATATAAGGAATTTCTGATGGAGGAGGAAGATTATCCCCAATGCCTTTGATTTCAGCATTCAGCGACTTTTTTGATGCATTATCAAAGTCTTTATTTTTATCATCTTCTGACTTAGGTTTAGGGCCGCAGGACCAAATCGCCAGGCAGGTAAGAAGAGAAAGTATTAACGAGCTAAATTTGAATTTCATGACTTTTTGTTTAGGCCTTCAATTTTAGCACATTTTTTCTATCTGGCGAACACCCTTGAAATATAATTTTAGGTTTTTGATGGGAATTGGCTTGTTTTCTGCCCGCTCCCCGTTTACACAAGCCGATATCCGTTGGCGGATGCTGAAGTCCATCTTGATGTTCGACATTGGGATTCGGTCTGTTATTTCAATTGTTGGATAGATCGTAAAATTGCGACCAGTTTTAGGGCCTCCCGATAATTATCGGGACTCAGACGGTTAGAGCACCTGACTCTCCCGATAGCTATCGGGACAGGTGTCCAGTATCCAAAATAAATCGTAAAATTGCGACCAGTTTTAGGGCCCTTAGCTCAGACGGTTAGAGCACCTGACTCATAATCAGGTGGCCGTTGGTTCAAATCCAACAGGGCCCACAAATAAATCGTGCCATCCTTTCAACTATTAGGATGGCACACTTGTTATAAGACATTTTTATGCAATTAAACTTTAAAACCATTTTGATCCACCTGGGGCTATTTCTGGTGACCCTGGTGACGACCACCCTGGCCGGAGCAGAGTGGGTCTATGGCAAATCAATTTTTGCTGAAGGATATTCCATACAAGACTTTCTCAGTGGCCTTCCATATTCCGTTCCATTCCTCCTGATTCTTACAGCGCATGAATTCGGTCACTACTTTACGGCCATTCACTATAAAGTGAGGACCACACTTCCTTATTATATTCCCCTGCCGCCATTTCCTTTTATGTTCGGAACATTGGGTGCATTGATCCGCCTAAAAAGCCGGGTGCCCAGCAAGGAACAGAATTTTGACATAGGTATTGCCGGACCCTTAGCGGGGTTTGTAGTGGCGATTGGTGTCATGTGGTATGGATTCAGTACGCTGCCACCTCCGGAGTATATTTTTCAATTTCATCCGGAGTATAGCCAATATGGACTGGAATATGCCAGTCATGTGTACGGAGAAAATCTTCCACCCAATACGGTTGATGTAGTGATAGGAAAAAATTTATTGTTCCGGTTTTTTGAAAACTTTGTGGCAGACCCCGAACGTGTCCCAAACGTTCATGAAATTATGCACTATCCTTACCTCTTTGCAGGATTTCTTTCACTGGTATTTACCAGCATCAATCTGTTGCCCATAGGTCAATTAGACGGCGGTCATGTGCTCTATGGTTTGCTTGGGTTTAAGGGGCACCGCATGGTAGCCTCATGCGTCTTTATCGCGTTCCTATTCTATGCCAGCCTCGGAGCAGTTGTTCCGGGAAGTACATTCACATTTATAGTGGAGTTTCCGCACGTTTTCTCCATCGCCCTGTTCATCGGATTCCTCTACCTCTGTTTGTCAGGATTACATTGGGGATGGCAAAATCAATTAATGACAGCCGTAATAATTTTCACGGTACAATATCTGCTGGTAGTCTTTTTCCCCACCCTCCATGGATATTCCGGGTGGCTGCTGTTTGCATTCCTGATCGGCCGGATGATTGGAATTCCACATCCCCCCTCTGAAATTGAAGATCCGTTGTCGGAAGGAAGGAAAATTCTAGGCTGGATTGCGCTGATCGTTTTTATTATTTCTTTTGTGCCTGCACCTATAGAAATGTCGGCGTCTATTCCACCCGCACCATAACTTTTTCGGTGTGGAGTCTTCCGTTGAGGAAGTAGTGAACCACTACAAGACCTGAAATAGGGGAGACAAATGAAATTCCAGTTCTATCCGAGAAGAATTCCTGATCAACTTCAATTTTTCTTCCTGTAATATCCCAGACTGAAATATTTTCAGCGTGGACAGGTAAAAAACAGGCACGCGATGTGGGATTGGGATAAATTCGCTTTACTGGCTCTGCATCCAGCCCGGTCACAATGCCGTCGCCGATACCATGACCAAAAACAGGTCTGACCATGACACTTCCCTTCACATTCGTATTTTGAATCCAGGTGCCATTGGTATTGTAATAAATCTTGTCACTATTGTCCGTATTCTTATCCAGTCCGACAGGGATGGAGACAGTCGTGAGTTGCTTCCAGCCGATGTACAGGATATTGGTAATGCCTACGAACTTATCCAGTTTATAGCGATAGAAACGATTTTGGGTATTGCGATTGACCTGGATGATTTGTTCATACAGTATTGATGAAGTGGCATCTGTCAAATCGGATCGCACCTGGAGGCGAAGCGATTGGAGTGTGTTATCACCGAATTCCGGAAAATAAATATCAACAGCGATGAGCGTGTCCTGCAGACTGAATTTCATTGGAAATTTGAATGCCAGATACGAGCCGGCAGCATTAAGCCGGGCACCATATTCAGCGCTGCCGTCATCGTATGCATAATAGGAGGCGAGGGTGTATTTCTTTTCCACAAAATCATTCACCCGAAAATCAATAGGACTGTATTGAGCCGGGTCATAATCTCCGTTGTCGGCAGGAGGCTTTAAAACATTGTCTTTGGTTGACATTTTGAATTTGAGCTTTATCCCAATGGAGTCAGCTAAGACATTGAAGGCAGAGACAGGAGGGATTTTATTCAATGTTAGGTTCAGGTATTGCAGGCCGATAAGCAGTGACCCCGGATCTTGCGCCACATCAAGCGGTACGGTTGATTTTGTTATGGTGGTACCCACTTTCGTAGTAAACTCAGCAGACGTATTGTAGTCAAAGGGTTGAAGATTTCCTGGGCGAAGATTGTAAAGATTCAATGAGGGTTGTTTGAGATTTCCCGATGGATCCTGGACGAAATGCTTAATGGGAATAGCATAATAATCATTGAACAGCGAAGTCAATGGAGAGGAAACGGTCCGGTCGGGATAAGCTGTATCAACAGGCGATCTTCCTGTATTGAGATAAACATAGTCTACATTCCATGTATCATATGGTCCTGAAAGACGGGCAAAATTCCTGATTCTGAATTGGAAGTCGCTGTGATAGTATTTTGGATCACCAACAGGAATCAGAACCTGGTAAAAGACATTTGGATCCAGTGCAATATTATTCTCAACTGTGAGAACCGTTTCCCATACGCCGCTGGCATTCTTGAACGCAACCAGAAGTTGATCTCCATCGTCTGGTGATTCACCCCGGCCTTTAACCTGATAG
>DAOMZK010000167.1:0-5870 GCA_035438035.1 Cyclobacteriaceae bacterium
AACAGATACATCGTGGCCCACAAGCATGGAAATAACCAGGCGAATAGCGCGATAACGCTTTTCCTTTTTGCGAGGTCGTTGAAATCATACCAACCCAACTGACTGGTGGCATCGGAAAAAAGCCGGGTCCAGGCAGCCAGTGCCGCATAGAGTGTAGAGTACAACACAATAAATCCTCCAATGAGGTAAGCCAGTTTGGCGCCTTCGCCTAAAGTTTGGGTGTAAACCAACGCCAATGATTCAATCACACCATTCCCAATAGGAACTTCCCCCCGCTCATAAAGGACGGCTGCACCCAACAAATAAAAAGCTACGGTCACCACGGTGTAAAAAAACATGGCCACCGTTGCATCGAGATACATGACATCAATCCATCCCCTGGCCCTCTTCTTCCATACATCGGTTTCTTCGCGTGGACCGACATAAGAAGCATATCCCTTTTCCAGGCACCAATAGTTGTAGGCAATAATCTCATCGCTGGCTACTCCTGTAATACCAAAAGCTCCAATTGCAAACGCCATAATTTCAGGTGAGAAATCAAACCTCGCTGAATCGATCACTTCCTGAATGGAGAAATGATAAGGCGTCAATTGTAGTGATACTAATGCCGTGAGAGTGAGCACCGTGAATATGGAGATCATGAGCAATGAAATTTTTTCGACTCGCGCATATTTTCCGTTATAAATCAAAAGCGCAACACTGGTGGCCAGGATGATCGACCAGGTGGTGACGGAGATCGCAGGAAAAATCATGTGGATGATGACCGATGCTCCTCCTAGAACTCCGCCTACTTGCACGATCTTCATAAAAGTCATAAGAAAGATTGCCCACACCGACCAACCTCCGCGGCCAATATGAGGACCGGGTAGTTTGTTGAATGCCAGCATTACGCGTTCTCCTGTAAGAATGGCATGCTTGCCAAATTCAAGTTGCACAGCCACTTTCGCCAGGCAACTGATAATGATGATCCACAATGCTGCAAATCCCGCCTTCGCGCCAAGGACTGTAGTGGCAATCAATTCGCCCGACCCCACGATCGAAGCAGAAAGAATAAATCCGGGGCCGAGGAACTTGAATTTGTCAACGAGACGGACAGGGGGTTCTTTGATGGTGGAGGAAGAAATTAAGTACGGATCGTTGGACATGATGAAATATACTATGAAATGTCTTACCGGCCGAGCTGACCTTGTATAAGCAAGGACGGCGAGTGCTGGTACCCCCTTGCGAACGCAAGCACCATTCTATCTTGATTTTAACTGCAGCATTTCATCGGTTCCTCTCCATTTTTAATTTTTAGGGGTGCCGGAACGCGAAGCGCGTCCTGCAAGACATTTCATAGGAAGAGTGTACAGCTATCGATAGTAATCCCGCCAAACTCCTATCTTTCACGCCATGAAAACATGGAAATTCGGAATAATCGGCCCGGGCAAAATCGCCAATCGGTTTGCAGATGCTTTTCAATTTGTACCCCGCGCGAAAGTGACCGCCATCGCATCACGCGACAGAAGCAAAGCAGAGACCTTCGCGAAAGCTCATCAGATTGAAAAAATCCATGACAGTTATGAAGCACTGGCCAAAGATCCGGAGGTAGACATCATTTATGTGGCGACACCCCACCCTTACCACTACGAACACGCCATGCTCTGTCTGAAATACGGCAAAGCAGTACTCTGTGAAAAACCATTGGCGATGAATCTCAATCAAGTAAAGGAAATGACAGCCCTTGCGCAAAGCAAAAAAGTATTCTTCATGGAGGGCATGTGGTCACGGTTCTTTCCAGTCATTCACAAAGCGTTGGAGCTGATCAAGTCGGGAGCCATCGGTGACATCCAGTTTCTAAATGCTGACTTTGGATTTCCGGCTCCTGCCAATCCCGACAGTCGCATCTTCAATTTAGCTCTGGGCGGCGGCGCACAACTGGATGTTGGTGTATATCCCATGTTTCTTGCCTTGCTTGTGCTGGGCAAGCCGGACAACATTAAAGCCATCAGTCAAAAGACTTCCACCGGTGCGGATGGTTCCACCAGTGCGATCTTTCATTATCCATCCGGTGCCGTAGCCCACATTTTTTCATCGGTGATGACCGATACACCTAAAGACGCTTATATTTTTGGAACAAAGGGCTGTCTTCATATTCACGGACCGTGGTATAAATCTCAATCGATGACCTTGCGAATGAACAATGATGAGAAATCAAGATTTCCATTTCCTCATTCCGGAAACGGATTTGAATTTCAGATTGAAGAAGTAGTGCGATGCCTGGATCAGAATCTCACAGAATGCCCGCTCCTGCCGCACAGCATGAGCGTTTTGATGGCAGAGACTGCGGATGAAATTTTGAGACAAGGGGGAGTGAAGTATCCGGGGGTGGAGTGATTACACCGTCAACACCGGTCTCGCTTCAATCGCCCTTGCCGTAGCTTCCATAATCTCAAAAGCATTTTCCGCCATACTATTTTGGGAATCGAGTGTCGGATTGACTTCAGCCACTTCCCATGCTACAATTTTCGGGCTCTTGGCCAGTTCCGTGTTGAGGGTTTTCGCTTCAGCTACAGTAAGTCCGTTGGGTACTGGCGTACCTGTGCCCGAGGAGATGCGGCTATCCATACTGTCAACATCAAAGGAGACGTAGATCGAATCGCAATGATCCAGGAGTTTAAGGGTTTCCTGGGCGACTGCCACAGCTCCCATCTTTTTCACATCCTCAGGTGAAAAATTGGTGATCCCATATTTGTTGATGAGGTAATTCTCCGGTTTCTCAAGATCCCGTACGGAAATAAAGACGATATCTTCCGGATAGATCTTCGCACCGGGAATCCCGACGTTCATGATTTGTTCCCAGTATTCCAGGGTCTCGCCTTTGGGATCGTTGACTTTACATTCCAGGTTGTCGATGTCGCAGGCCATGGCCAGCGTCATGCCGTGCATGTTGCCGGAAGGAGTCGTAAAGGGGGTATGAAAATCCGCATGAGCGTCAATCCATATCACTCCGAGTCGTTTTTTAGGATGTGCCTTTTTTATGCCCGCAATGGTGCCAAATGCCGTGCTGTGATCACCTGCGATGACCATAGGGAAGAAATCATCGAAAATCTGCTCATACACCTCCAGGCACACCCGCTCTTCCATGATCAGTACCCCGTCGATGAACTTGGCATAGGCGTGTTCTGCGCTGTTGAAAAGGAGTTCGTTGACATTTTCTACTTCGACGCTGTCATTTTCCCGGAAGAAATTCGATTTCAGGTCAAGACTGGCAATTTTAATAGCCTCCACGCCGAGGCTCGCACCCCGTGTGCCGGCGCCGATTTCAGACTTGACGGTAATTATTTTTATTTTCTCGCTCACAAAATCTCAGATTACTGATTAACAAAAAGGAAAGACTAAAAAGGACAGAAAGAAACGCGGCTATGCCTCAGAGATCGGGCAATGCCGGCGGTGGCGGGACGGGTATGAGAAATTGGCGAGTCACCATAAGCAATGGTATTGCAAAGATGGCAAATTTATTCCAATATTGCGTTTTTAACCCCAGAACCCGTTTGTTAGCGGTTAAACCCATGAAAGTGAAATGAAGAGCTACCGTGAACTCATTGAACAAACCTTTGAATTTCCTCAAGAAGAATTTAAGGTTTGGGAACACGAGTTGCTATTCAACGATGTCCCGCTCATGGACATCATCAAGGAGTACGGTACCCCGCTGAAGCTTACCTACCTCCCCCGCATCAGTGAAAACGTTCGTTTTGTCCAGGCGACTTTCAATGCCGCCATGGAACGGTTCAAATACAAAGGCAAATACACCTATTGTTACTGCACAAAATCATCGCACTTCTCCTTTGTACTGGAAGAAGCACTGAAGAATAACGTTCACATCGAAACTTCCTCCGCCTTCGACATCAATATTGTCAGATCGTTGTATGAGCGTGGCAAAATCACCAAAGAACTCTTCGTCATCTGCAATGGATTCAAGATGCCGCAGTACACAGAAAATATTTCAAACCTTTTAAATGACGGCTTTTCGAATTGCGTACCCATTCTGGATACACTCGGGGAAATTGATGTGTATGAAAGCAAGGTAAAAGTTCCCTACCAGGTTGGTATTCGTGTGGCCTCCGATGAAGAACCGAAGTTTGAATTTTATACTTCACGACTCGGCATCCGCTACAGTGACATTGTATCGCTGTACAAGGAAAAGATAGCCACCAGTCCAAAGGCATCCCTGAAGATGCTCCACTTCTTTATCAACACCGGCATCAAGGACACGGCTTACTACTGGAGCGAACTCAGTCGTTTCATTTTCAAATACTGCGAACTCCGCAAAATCTGCGACACGCTGGATTCTATTGACATCGGTGGAGGATTTCCGATCAAGACATCGTTAACCTTCACATTCGATTACAAATACATGATCGAACAGATCGTAGAGAACATCAAGTGGATCTGTGATAAGAATAACGTTCCCGTACCCAATATCTTCACCGAATTCGGAAGCTATACGGTAGGAGAAAGTGGCGCGACATTATATTCTGTTGTCGATCAGAAACTTCAGAATGACAAAGAGCTGTGGTACATGATCAATGGTTCATTCATCACCCAGATGCCTGATGCCTGGGGCTTGAACCAGAAATATATCCTGCTGGCCTGCAACAAATGGGACGACCCTTATCACAAAGTGAATATTGGAGGGCTCACATGTGACAGCATGGATTATTATAATTCCGAGGCGCACATTGGCGAAGTTTTCCTGCCTATGATCAATGATGAGGAGCCTTTATACATTGGTTTCTTTCACACCGGGGCCTATCAGGAATCACTCGGTGGCTATGGCGGTATCCAGCATTGCCTTGTTCCTGCACCCAAACACGTACTCGTTACCCGCAACGAAGACGGAGAGATTATCACGAGTCTCTTTGCCCCCGAACAGAAGGCTGAGAGTATGATGAATGTGCTGGGATATGGTAATTCGGTTCCGGAAAGTGTTCCGGTAGAGGTTAAAAAATGACGAATGACGAATTTGGAATGACGGGATTTAGTTTAGTCATCACCCGTCATCCGTAATTCGTCATCTGCCTGCCGTTAGGCAAGATCCTAAAACCTTCCGTTCATCTTCACTTCCTTATAATCAGAAGGGATTGTAAACAGTGAAGCATCCAAAGTCTCACGTTTAAGTTCAGAAGCTTCCATCACAATATTTCCTTCCTTCGAAGCAGCTTCAATTTTCAACGGCACACCATCCATGCCTTCATAGAACAAGGATTGGCCTTGTCCCATGCGTTGTTTGGCAAGACTCTTCAAATCGAAATCCTTGATATCGGTTGTGGTCCAGATATTTTGAGTTGAGGGCCTGCCTCCTTCCGTTATTTCAACAATATATTTTACACAGTTATAACCTAGTATCTTGGCGGTCTCACCTGTCTTTGTGACTTTCGGTGTCACAGGTGAACCTCCTGGGCCACCGCCACCTGAAGGTAAGATCGAATAAGTTTTGTCATTGCGGTTTAGACGCACGGTCTGGTCTTTATCTTTCGAGTACAACATTTCACCGGCCATCATGCCACCTTCCATAATCGTCAACCGGTTTCCTCCTTTAATTTTAATGGTAAAGCCGGAAGGCATCATGTTGCCCATTCCACCGCCCCCACCTTGCATGCCCTTCATCATCGCCATCTGTTTTTCCATCTGGGCTTTCATCTGCGGGTTAGCCGCCATCATTTCCTTCATCTTGGGGTCGTTCATCTGCGCCTCAAATTCCTTCATTTTAGCCTGGGTAGCCGGATCGTTCATTTTTTGCTGAGCCTGTTCCATCTCAGCCTTCATTTTCGGATCCGTGATTTCCATTTTCATCGTCCATTTGATCGTGCCTTCGAACGCCTGGCTCC
>DAOMZK010000168.1:0-5842 GCA_035438035.1 Cyclobacteriaceae bacterium
AAATATTTACTTCTTCTTAAATTTTTTAATCGCGCAAAAGTAAGGCAAATCATCAAATCCTCCAAATCTAACCGGAAAAAGGGTGTGTCCTGGCAGCCCTGTTTTGACTTAAAAAGGCTCACCGGCGAGCCATTCCAACCCTCTTTTTATCCCACCAGTTTGTGAACCTTTCCCAAACAACCCGGTAAAAGTCGGCGTCAAACAACCTCGCATCCACCCTCGCCTGACGAAGGAATAGCAATCCGACAATCATTAAAATAAAGTCAGCTGCCCAAATTCCAACTGGAACTGAAATTTTGTCTTGGCCTGCCCACTTCTCCCCTGTGCTGGAAATCAGATAAAAAAGGATAAAGAAAAAAATGGAGACAATCACCGGCACACCCAATCCACCTTTCTTTATAATGGCACCCAGCGGGGCACCGATAAGGAACATGACAATACAGGCTATTGAATTAGAAAGTATTTTATGCCATTGCACCCTGAAAATTTTATACTCATTCCAGTAAGCCGTCCGGTTTGAATTCATGTTTTGCAGCTGACTTTTCACCATTCTCGTTTGCGAAAGCGCTCGACTCACTTCATCAAGAAGATAAGGGACTTTATACAAACTATCGGAGGCCCGAACAACTTTAGCAGTCAGTTGGTCCGTCCGAATGGAGGGTGGTCCCTGGGATGCAAATATGAGATAGGGACCCATTTTTTTGATTCGCGCGCTGGTATCCCGGGTGAGTCTGAATTCCACAAGTTCCGGAGGGAGTTTAATCGTGTCCGTACGGCTGTGCAGGCCAAACATCAGATCTTTCGTGTTGTATGCATTGAGACGGTATTGTTTGATTTCATTGTTTACTGAATCCATATCGTGATCAAGTTCGATCACATTCCGCATGATGCGGTTGCCCTGGAACCACTTCTTATCTGTACGGGAAAGCCCAAAGGAAGAGAGATCAAAGACGAGTTCCGTCTTGCCAAATTGGGTCCGTCTTAGCGTTTCCTGTGATGCTCCGGCGCCCACATTCTGTTCACCCTGCCCTTCGAGGTAGTCCGTTCCATTAAATAGTTCCAGCTTAAGATATTGATCATTCAGGATGGTAAACATTCTGCCGGAGTCAGCGATCGTCACTTCTCTGTTGCCTGATCTGCCCCGGTGATCATAAATAATTACATCCTTGATTGTTTTTCCATCGGGAAATTTATGTCCAACCTTAATACTCATGTCCGGAATGCCATTGTAGAATGCCCCTTCTTCAAGGTCAAGGGCCGGTTTCTTTTGTTTGATATCGTACATGAGGCTATATGCCTCCAATGCAGCTTTGGGCACCCAATTGTTGTTGGCATAAAAAGCTATTCCCGTAAGGAAAAGCACGAAGAAAAAAATCGGAACCAGGCTTCGAACCAGCGAAATGCCCAGACTCTTCACTGCGGTGATTTCAAAATGCTCGCTCAGGTTGCCAAAAGTAATGAGTGAAGAAAGGAGTACCGCCAGCGGCAAAGCCAGGGGGGTCATAAAAATAGCGAAGTAAAACAGCAACGAACCCACCACATCCCAACCTAAATCCTTTCCTATGATATCATCGAAATACTTCAGCATATGCTGAAGCAGCAGGATAAAGACCACCACCAGAAATGTCAGGACAAAAGGACCAATGAATGAGGTCAGAATAAGTTTGTCGATTTTCTTCATTTCCGTGGAGACACTTCAAAAATAGCGCCATTTTAATAAGAAAGCGGGGAAATGAATTTGATATCTGATTGTAAGTGGTAAAAGTTTATAAATTTGCGCCCGACTTTGAAATTTGGCGAGGTAGCTCAGCTGGTTAGAGCATCGGATTCATAACCCGAAGGTCGGCAGTTCAACTCTGCTCCTCGCTACTCCAGGCATCCGGCTTCATATCCGCCAGTTGGCGGACGGCAGTTCAACTCTGCTCCTCGCTAGCCTAAAGGAAACCCTGAAGCGATCAACGCAGTAGATCTGTTCCAGGACTCCCATTAGCATTCTTCTCATCTCACAACTTCAGATAGTTAGGAAAACCTGAAACCCAATCCATTTATGAGAAATCCTCGTTCTCAGACTCATGTAGGGCAGGGAAGAGATAATCCGGAAAATTCTTTATCTTCCAATCCAATCAAGGAGATGGAAACACAAATGGCAAAAAAGCAATTATTCACTGCAGACTATGAACTTCATGCTTCAGTGAAAATGCTATATCCTTATATACAGACAGCCAGCGGTTTATCCGAGTGGTTTGCCGACAATGTAAAAATCAGCCCGGAGAAGGTGTTCACTTTTGTATGGGATAACGAAGAACATAAGGCTGTTATCAGCTCACATCGAACCAATCATTTTGTCCGCTTTGAATACCTTCCGGAAACCTCGGAGGACAAAAAGGATCCCTCCTATTTTGAGTTGAGTCTTGAAGTCAATGAACTCACCCAAATGACCTTTCTCAAAGTATATGATTATTCCGACTTCAACGACATGGAAGAGTTGCAGGATCTTTGGGATGGGCTGGTAGAAAAGCTCAAGACCGTAGTCGGGGGCTGATCCCAGTCGCCTCCCGAAAGCAGTCTGGAGGTAATCGTAAATCGTCATTCGTAAATCGTCAATCACTCCGTATTTTTGGCATTGAACACTCTGCCATGCTACCTTCTATCAATCCTGTCGAGACCACCTCCTGGCACAAACTGACTGCACACTATCTTGAAATGCAGGCCACTTCCATGCGGGAACTCTTTGCTTCTGATCCCAATCGATTTGAGCGCTTTCATATTCTATTTGAAGATATCCTGATCGACTATTCAAAAAATATCATATCGGCGGAGACGCTCAACATTCTGTTTGAACTCGCTGCCGAATGTAATCTCCACGAAGCCATTGACGCGATGTTCGAAGGTCGCCCAATCAACCAGACTGAAGGAAGGCCCGTGCTTCATGTTGCTTTGAGAAACCGCAGCAACACACCCATCCGCGTAAACGGTGATGATGTTATGCCAGACGTGAACAAAGTGCTGCTCCAGATGAAATCGTTTTCTGAACGGCTCCTCTCTGGGGAATCAAAAGGCTTTTCCGGAAAGACCATTACAGACATCGTCAATATCGGGATTGGTGGCTCAGACCTGGGACCCCTTATGGTGACTGAAGCCCTGAGACCTTACCATAAAAATATTCGTCCTCATTTCGTTTCCAATGTGGACGGTACCCATATGGCTGAAACGCTGAAGCGTCTGAATCCGGAAACCACTTTGTTTATTATTGCGTCCAAAACATTTACCACACAGGAGACCATGACGAATGCCATTACGGCAAGGTCCTGGTTCCTGGAAACCACTGCACAGAAAGGCGATGTATCAAAACATTTCGTCGCGGTGTCCACGAATGAAAAAGCGGTAAAAGACTTTGGTATTGCGGCGGAAAATATGTTTGTCTTCTGGGATTGGGTCGGTGGCCGTTACTCACTATGGTCTTCCATCGGGCTCTCAATTGTTTGTACAATTGGGTATGAAAATTTTATTCAATTGCTGGAGGGGGCCCATGCCATGGATAATCATTTTCATAAAACGCCATTTGAAAAAAATGTACCCGTAATCCTGGCCTTGATCGGCCTCTGGTACAATAACTTTTTCGATGCCCAGAGTGAGGCCATACTCCCCTACGATCAATACCTCCATCGTTTTGCAGCTTACTTTCAACAGGGCAACATGGAAAGTAACGGCAAGTCTGTGGACCGCAACGGGCAGCACGTGCTTTATCAAACCGGTCCGGTTATATGGGGAGAACCCGGCACCAATGGACAGCATGCCTTTTACCAACTCATTCACCAGGGTACCAAAATAATTCCCTGTGATTTCCTCGCTCCCGCGATCAGTCATAATCCTTTGAGTGATCATCATGCGAAATTGCTTTCTAATTTCTTTGCCCAGACTGAAGCCTTGATGATGGGTAAATCAGAAGAAGAAGTAATAAGCGAATTGAAAAAGCAAGGCATGACTTCCGAAGAAATTTCCTTCCATGTTCCATACCGTGTGTTTAATGGCAATAAGCCGAGCAACTCCTTTCTGTTCCGACAACTCACACCGCGGACACTGGGCAGCCTGGTGGCCCTCTATGAACATAAAATTTTTGTTCAAGGGGCGATATGGAATATTTTTAGTTTCGATCAATGGGGTGTTGAACTTGGCAAAGTTCTAGCCAAGAAAATCCTGCCTGAACTGACAACCCCAGCCGAAACTACAACGCACGACTCATCCACAAATGGCTTAATCAACTATTTCAAACGGTTGAAAATTTAATCCTTGAAATACCTGTATTCTCCCCTATTTTTAGGGCTATTTCATCGATTTGAGCAAGACTGATATTTCAAGAATTGGCGTCTTTACTTCGGGCGGAGATGCACCGGGAATGAATGCTGCAATACGCGCGGTGGTTCGCGGAAGCATTTTCTACAAGAAAGAAATTTTTGGCATTCATCGCGGCTATGAGGGAATGATTGAGAATGACATCGCGCAACTGGGTGCCCGCTCCGTCAGTAACATTCTTCAGTTCGGAGGCACTACGCTACAATCAGCACGAAGTGAAGCCTTCAAAACTATCGAGGGTAGAAAAAAAGCCTGGAAGAATTTAAAGAAGCATGGCATCGATGCATTGGTCGCCATTGGTGGAGATGGCACATTTACCGGACTTCATGCCTTCCACAAAGAATTTGGAATCCCTACAGTCTGTATTCCAGGCACAATAGACAATGACATTGCCGGAACAGATTTTACAATCGGATATGATACGGCCACCAACACGGCCGTAGAGGCCATCGACAGGATCCGGGACACTGCTCTCTCCCACAACCGCCTTTTCTTTATCGAAGTCATGGGACGTCACTCCGGTTATATTGCCATCAACAGCGCTATAGCCGGTGGTGCTGTGGCGGTCATTATTCCTGAAGAGAAAATGACTTTCAATGATCTTTACAACATGCTGCAGGCCGGAGGAAAAACCAACAAGAAATCAAGTCTTGTGGTGGTGGCGGAGGGATCAAAAATTGGCGGTGCAAATGAACTGGCCCGGAAGGTCGCTGCAAAATCAAATTATTTCGACATCAAAGTAACGATCCTGGGACATCTGCAACGCGGTGGCGCACCAACTTATTTTGACAGGGTGCTGGCCAGCCGCATGGGAGTAGCAGCCGTTGAAGGACTGCTTATCGGAGAGGAAGATGTGATGGTGGGAATTCACAATAATAAAATTGTCTACAATCCATTCGATTCCATTATGAATGGAAGGCATCATGAAATTGACAAAGAATCTTTAAGGCTGGCTAAAATATTGTCCATATAACATGAAGGAACTGACTGTTGGCATTGACATAGGAGGCACGAACACCAAATTTGGTGTTGTAGACCGTGAGGGGAAAGTTTATCACCAGGGTAACATTATCACCACAGCGTACACAGAGTTTAATGACTTCTTTGATGCGATGGCCGATGCATTGCGTGAAGCTTTCCATTTTCTTCCTTCCGGAACACGGATCGCAGGAATCGGAATAGGTGCAGCTAACGGAAATTACTACAGAGGAACCATTGAACGCGCAACGAATTTGAAATGGAAGGGCACACTTCCGCTTGCCAAAATGTTTACGGATGAATTCGGTGTACCCTGCATCCTGACCAACGATGCCAATGCGGCAGCCGTTGGTGAGATGATTTACGGCAATGCAAAGGGTATGAAGGATTTTATCGTGATTACCCTCGGCACCGGGCTCGGCAGCGGAATCGTCTGTGGCGGCACGCTGATCAACGGCCATCATGGTATTGCAGGAGAACTGGGCCATACATCGGTAAACCCCACCGGCCG
>DAOMZK010000169.1:0-5804 GCA_035438035.1 Cyclobacteriaceae bacterium
CGACTTTGCTGTATTCACCGATCAACCCGAAACGGTTATAGATCATTGCTGGTTTCGTGGTGGCTGGTTCGATCCACTTACCATCGCCTGGGAAACGATACAAAATGCATCCACAAAATCGGTTGATCCGGTTCCTTCAGGAGCACCCGGCGCTTCATTGTTTGTTCCCTTCACCTTGACGGCCAGGGCAAAAAAAACCATACGCGTAATGTTCAACTGGTATGTACCGGAAACTGACCTCCACGCCGGCACAGAAGGTGAACGTGAACCTCATTGTGATCCTGAAAACGGATGCTGCAACATAACTTCAGAATTGGGTGTAACATCTGAAAAACCATTTACCGGGAATGACTATAAGCCATGGTATGTCAGCAAGTTTTCAGACGTTTTTAGCGTAGCCGATTACTTTGTAAAAAATTATGATGATTTAAAAAAGAATTCATCGCTGTTCAGGGATGCTTTTTATGCGAGTACACTTCCGAATGAAATTTTGGAAGCTGTGGCCGCCAATCTGACCATTCTGAAATCACCAACGGTATTGAGACAGTTCGATGGGAGACTGTGGAGTTGGGAAGGCTGCAGCGATAACAACGGATGCTGTCATGGCAGTTGTACCCATGTATGGAACTATGCACAGGCCATCCCCCACCTCTTTCCTGCCCTGGAGCGAACTTTGCGTCATACAGAATTCTGTGAAGATCAAAATGCTGAAGGTCACCAGGCCTTTCGCACCACACTGCCCATCCGGGTCGTCAAGCATGATTTTTACGCCGCAGCGGATGGTCAGCTGGGAGGGATCATGAAAGTTTACCGTGACTGGCGAATCAGCGGCGATCATGCATGGCTTAAAAAAATGTATCCCCTGGTGAAGACAAGTATGGATTATTGTATCCGCTCTTGGGACCCACGTCATAAAGGTGTCTTGGAAGAACCCCATCACAATACCTATGATATTGAATTCTGGGGTGCCGACGGAATGTGTTCGAGCTTTTACCTCGGTGCGCTAGTCGCTATGACTAAGATGAGTGACTTCCTTCAAAAGGATAGCGCAATGTATCTTCAATTGTATACTGCAGGAAAGAAAGTGATGGAAAACGAACTGTTCAATGGAGAGTACTTCTTCCAGAAAATACAGACTGACGGACTGACCGCACCCAATCCGGTTGATGCTTCAGCTAAAAGTTATGGAGGCGAATATTCTGATGAAGCGAAAGCCCTGCTCAGCAAGGAAGGTCCGAAATATCAATACGGCAATGGCTGCCTTTCCGATGGTGTATTGGGAAGTTGGATTGCCGCTGTATGTGGACTGGAAAATCCACTGGACGCAGACAAGACGAGAAGTCATCTGCTGGCCGTTCATAAGTATAATCTCAAAAAGGACCTCAGTGCACATGCCAACCCGCAGCGTCCTTCCTTCGCCATGGGTGATGAGGGCGGATTGCTTTTGTGTTCATGGCCAAAGGGTGGCAAATTGTCTCTGCCGTTTGTTTACAGCGATGAAGTCTGGACAGGCATTGAGTACCAGGTTGCGTCTCACCTGGCCCTGACTGGAAATGTAAAGGAGGCACTGGAGGTTGTACGTACCTGTCGCGACCGGTATGATGGCAGAACCCGTAACCCATTCAATGAATATGAGTGTGGTCACTGGTATGCACGGGCACTCAGCAGTTATGGATTACTGCAGGGCTTAACCGGAACGCGATATGATGCGGTGGACAAAACACTTTATATCGATTCAAAAGTTGGAGATTTTACCTGTTTCCTTTCAACGCAAACAGGATTTGGAACGGTAAGTTTGCAAAGCGGTAAGCCATCCGTGAATATAGTGTACGGACAACTGGACATCACAAAGTTTATTGTCTCAGGGAAGGAAGTCAAAAGTTAAAAGCTTCCGTTCCCATCTCCACATCTTCCCATTTCCATCTCCCATCACTTCCCCTTCCACTTCCCATACACCGCATCCCTGAACGCCTTGTGCAATGGATTGCTAAACGGTAATATCTGCACGAACAGCACGACCGTCATCTTGTTCTTCGGGTCTACCCAAAAGAGTGTACTGGCTGCACCGTCCCAGAAAAATTCTCCTGTGACACCGTTCTTCTCTTCAGCATTGATCGGATCACGAAGCCGGACAGCAAAGTCGATACCAAATCCAACGGGACCTTTTGACGGCAGCCACATGCGTTGCTTGATGCTGTCCGCCAGTTGGTTGGTTGCCATCAGCTTTACAGTTTCAGGTTTTAGAATAGTGACTCCTTCGAATGTGCCTTCATGTACAAGCATCCTGGCAAAACGCATGTAGTCATCAATCGTTGAGGTAAGTCCGAAACCACCTGGCTTCAATGGCCAGTCTTTGCTATTGAAAAGGTTGGCCAGTGAATCCGGAATACGTACAAGTTGTGTTGTATCCGCCCTTGAGTACCCGGCAGAAAATCGGTTCATATCTACGGGTACATACCGGGTGGAATTCATCTTGAGCGGATCGAGGACATTTTCCCGCACATATTGATCGAAGGGTTTTCCTGAAAGTTTTTCAACCAGGTAAGCTTGCACGTCAACACAAACTCCGTAAGACCACTGATCACCGGGACTGAAAGCCAGCGGGAGTGTTGACAATTTGGCCGCCATTTGGGTTAACGTATTTTCCTTGTTCATGACATCCGCTTCCCTGACCAGTGGTCCGAGATCCGGATGATCACCATTCGGGAATCCCGCAGTGTGACGGGTGATATCGCGCACCGTGATGGGACGTTTCGGGGCATTGAGAATCATCTTCCCTTTCGCGTCTTTGCCACCATATACTTTCATGTCGGTAAACTCGGGAGCATATTTTGAAAGCGGGTCATCCAGTTGAAAAAGACCCTTCTCATACAATTGCATGAGTGCAACGCCAGTGATTGGCTTCGTCATGGAGAAGATTCTCACGATCGTATTTCTGTCAAAAGGTTTCTGCGCTTCACGGTCCGCAAAGCCGAACGAATTAAAATAGACTTCCTTGTCATTCTCGACAATCAGTGCTGAAGCTCCCGCAATCCGGGATGCATCAACCATTGCCTTCAGGGTCGAATCAATTCTTGCCTTGGCCGCTTCATTGATTGTACCACTGGCTCCCTCCTGTTTCGGCGCACAGGATGCGATGCATAAAGCAACAGCACAAACGGACAGTATTCGTATCATAGTCGATTGGGTTAAAGTTCATAAGATAGGCTATTGAAGGGAAATTTCAACTCTTTTTTATCCGGATTGAAGATTTAAGTCAATTTACTTTGCTTTTCAAAGTACTTTTAAGAGTATTGCATTGTCGCTTTCACAAATACAATTATGACGCAGACCAACCCATCAACGACTCCGACCGATCTCCACTTGAGCAAACGCATGACAATCGGCGCTGCCTTCGGCCTGATGGTAATTCTATTTTTTGTACTGGGTGTGGATGATGCACCTGCGGAGTGGGGAAAATTCTGGATGATACGTCCCCTCCTGGTTGAAACCTTTGCCGGCGCCATGGCCGGTGCCTGTAATTATTTCCTCGTACATCATCGCGGATTTATCGGTCTGAATAAAACCATAGCGATGATCCTCAGTGTGATTGTATCCTTCGTCGGATTATGGATAGGAATTGTATTGGGATTGGTGGGAACGATGTGGAATTAAAAGAGTGATGAGTGATGAAAAAAAGTCAACTGCTGTGAACCCGGCATACTTCGTTAACGAAAACTCCATCGTACGGCAGATCTGGGGCAAGAGCGATGTCATCCTGCTGATCTTTGCAGGCGCATCGGCTGAGTTTGCACTCAACAAGGCCGTCGACTGGCTTTATTTCACCGGGCGCCTGCCCGCTGATCCCATCGCCAGACTTTTCTCAACTGTCGCCTATGCACGTGCCATCATCTTTTCCGAAAAGCAATCCGCCCTCGATACTATTGATGCGATGACCCGTATCCATGCAGGTGTTGAAGCCAAACGCGCAATCAAAATTCCTGACGAGGCATACCGTGATGTACTATTTATGCTGATTGACTATTCAATTCGGGCCTATGAAGTCCTGGAACGAAAGTTGAACCGCAATGAAAAGAATGAAGTACTCGGGATATTCCGCAATGTGGGCAACCGGATGGGACTGAAATCACTTCCTGAGACCTTGGAGGATTGGGAACTCATGCGGCAGAATCACCTTGATCAAAATATGGTCTACAGCCACTATACTGGTGACTTGTTCATTCAATATCGCAAACACCTCGGACGAATGCGGTATAGTATATTATTGGAAGCCCAGTCGCTCATTGTGCCACAAAAGGTTCGCGAACTGCTTAAACTCCGGAAAGCCTCCCTCCTGTTTCCCCTCATTCCAATTTTTAAAGTCATCAGTCGTATTAAAGCTGATCGGGTGTTAAAGGAATTTATCTTTCCTTCGAAGTTTAAAAAGGAAATCCATGCCCTTAATTTCATGCATGCAAAACCGGAAAGCGCTACTCACGCGATGCCAGCCTGATCATATTTTGGCTGATCCCGGCAAACGCTCTTACTTCCCCATTAACTTACCAATCCCCTGAAAAAATATAGCCAGACTATTGCGTAGTCATATAGCTACATTTGCCCATAACCGAATTCAAGACATCGTCAGCAAATTAAAATAACCTATTATGATCAAGCGAAACAAAATCATCTATTGGATCGCCACCGTCTGGCTATCTTTGGGAATGGCATCCACGGCAATCGTGCAATTGCTCAAAGCGAGGGAAGGTTCTGGCGGCCTGGACAGTATAACACATTTGGGCTACCCGGAGTACCTCCTGCCCCTGCTCGGCATCAGTAAAGTCTTGGGCGTGATTATAATTCTTATTCCTAAATTTCCATTGTTAAAAGAATGGGCTTATGCCGGATTCTTCTTTATCATGACCGGTGCCATCTTTTCACACATTGCTTCCGGTGATTCCTGGAATGAACTATTTGGTCCGACATTACTGCTTGCCCTTACCGCCATCTCGTGGCATTTCAGACCGGACAGCAGAAAAGTCATTTTTAGTTAAGCCTAAAAAAATAAAATATGAGCAAGGTCCTCGCCAAAAAGAAATTGTCAACAGCGGAGTCGAACGAACAGCTCGCCCTGTTGAAAACCCGCTTTGAAAAAAATATCACCCGTCATAAAGGCCTGGAGTGGACTAAGATATTGGCCAGGCTTGAGTCTTACCCGGAAAAACTTTGGTCACTGAAACAAATGGAAGAAACTGGCGGCGAACCGGATGTCGTCGGCTTTGACAAAAAATCGGGAGAATATATTTTTTATGATTGTGCTGCCGAAAGTCCGAAAGACCGCCGAAGCCTTTGTTATGATCTGGAGGCGTGGAAATCCAGGAAAGAACATAAGCCATCCGGCAATGCCATGGATGTGGCTGAGGCGATGGGTATAGAAATGTTATCGGAAGAACAGTACCGCGAACTTCAACAACTTGGGCAATTCGACACAAAAACATCAAGCTGGGTGCGAACACCTGCGGATATCCGTAAACTGGGCGGCGCCATTTTCTGTGATCGGCGATATAATACAATTTTTACCTATCACAACGGCGCTGAATCCTACTATGCTGTGCGCGGCTTTCGCGGATCACTGAGAGTCTGAGATCTGACTCATCAGGATGAATCCCAAGGTTGACTGACGGGGAATTTGCTTTCCCGTAAGAATTCCAAACATCCAGACAAACAAAAACAAGGGAATTGAGGATTGCCCAATATCTTTCAAAAATCTCCGATAGAAAGGGATTGAATGATCAGTCCACATTTGAAAATGGGGTGTTATCTTTATT
>DAOMZK010000170.1:0-5792 GCA_035438035.1 Cyclobacteriaceae bacterium
GTCCATTCCTTTAAAAAAACAAAAACCTGTGAGGCCAGTAATGCAGCTATCCCCAGACACAAAATCGTTAAGCCCCCGATGCATATTGCAATTGCGGTCCCTCTTCCCACACCATGGCGCTCAAACCACAAACAAGGAGGATACAAAATAAAACTGATAAGGAGAGCAAAGGCCAGCGGGATGAAAAGACTGCTTCCAAAATACAGAATCATTCCAACCAACACGATTGCCTGGAGGACGGGCAGCCATCCAAACGACTGCTGATGGCCGGCAGATTGTAATTTGCTCATGTCTCTGAAGAATACGGACGAAGTTACTCACTTACTATTGATCCACCGTTTTTCACCACTATGTGAGGGACCATCCGTATTTTTGATTTGATAGAATTTGAAATCAAACAGGCTGATTCTGCCCGCATCAACACCCGTTCAGCAAGTCCCCTGTCGTCGGGATTACCAATCGTCACATGCGGCTCAAGCACTACTTCCGTCATGAGCCACTTCCCATCAACCTGCGAAAGTTTTCCAGTGGAAGGACAATTAAACGCGGTGAAATTCAGTTTTGAATTTTCGGCAATAGCAAGAAAAGTTGTCATCAGGCAACTGCTGACTGATGCAGTGAAGAGATGCTCGGGCGACCATATGCCCGGGATTCCTTTTGGAAACTCGGGTGGCGTGGCCACTTCAATGCAGCCTCCCTGACCTGAGGAAACAGCTAGTTCGGGGGAGCACATCATTCCCCTTCGATCACTGCTCCAGGCTATATCCACATGATAATTGTGCGTATCCATACGTTTCGTTTAAGCTTTGTTTTCCCATTTCCTGATACCCAGCAATGCATACAACGGACAATAATTTACCGATGCGGAAACGGCAATCACGATGGCCACAACAACGAGAATAATACCCACAGAGCCTGTAATCGTGTTTCTCAAATACAGGGCTATAATAGTGACGGCAAGAATCAGTCGGAGTATCCTGTCGTAAAAAGACATATTGGCTTTCATAGCAGAATTGAATTTAAATGTTTCTAAATATTGTATTCAACACCCGAAAACTAAGCCTGCATTCAATTTGCCGGTATGATGCCGGTCAAGCTGTTATATGACTTTACTCATCCATATGGAGGGTACTATCTCCCTAGAAAGAGGAGTGTGCCATCCAAAAAAATATTTATTACCTACTCAACATCAATCAAAAAAAAGTTTATTGACATGCGGGAAATTCTATTCATTAATGAACAGAATTTCTAAATTGCTTATTCTATAGCCATAAAATGCTCGGCGATTAAACAGAAAAGGCCGCTCATATTTTATTCTGTTTACGGTGCATGAGAGGAAGTAATTTAAAAAAAATACCTAACCTGCTGAATTCTCTATGAACAGACGCCTTCTTGTCCTCGCTGCGTTGATGCCCACTTTGGTTTTTTGTCAGTCCCCTCTTCCAAAAAGCTCCAATCCCAATGTGAAAGGACCTTTTAATTGGGTTAGTAAAATTTATCCTGCAACGGAAAGAAATTATTGGATCTATGTTCCGGCGCAATACGATTCGCTGAAGCCGGCATGCTCTATGATTGTTCAGGATGGTCTCGGCCGCGCCAATGAGTGGAATCTGCCCAATGTCCTCGACTCATTGATCGCCATCAAAGCCATTCCGGTTATGATCGGCATCTTTATTGATCCTGGAAAGGTCCCATCCAGTGGATCAGAATCCTTTCCGAGATATAACCGGAGCCTCGAGTACGATGGCATGGGCGATCGGTATGCCCGCTTCCTCCTCGAAGAGATTCTGCCGGAGATCAGCAAAAAATACAACCTCAGTACAGATCCCAATGATCGCTCGCTTGCCGGTGCCAGCTCGGGAGCAATTTGCGCCTTCAATGCTGCGTGGGAAAGGCCCGATGCTTTCCGGAGAGTCTTTAGTACCATCGGCACCTATGTCGGACTGCGCGGCGGTGACACATTTGCCACGCTCGTGAGAAAATCAGAAGCCAAACCGATCCGAATTTTTCTCCAGGATGGCGACCACGACCTCAACATTTACGCCGGCGACTGGTGGATGGCCAACCAGGATATGTTGTCGGCACTAACCTATTCGGGATATAAAGTGAATCACGCCTGGGGCACTGGCGGCCACGATGGCAAACACGGACGCGCCATACTCGGAGAAGCAGTCCAGTGGTTGTGGAAAAATTATCCCGAACCTGTACAAACTCACACTAACATCAATCAGCGGATGAATCTTCTCGTGGAGAACGAGATATGGAAGGAAATCAAGTTTAAGAATTTAAAAATCAACAAAATTGCCGTGGGCAAAGAAGGCGATGTTTTTTTTACCACGAATCAATCCATTTACAAGGCAGATGAGCATGGAAATTTTATGGAGTACGTGCGGTTGAAGGGGCGGCTTTCTGGAATTTCACCAGGTGCTAACGACAAGTTGTACGTTGGAGATCTCACCAACCACAAAATTGTTGTGATCGACGCCAGCAGGAATCCCCTGGACTTGGTGCGCAATGTTAACCCTGACTACATGGCTGTATCCACCAGGGGGATTTACTTTTCTGAAACGAACAAGAGCCGGATTGGATTTTTCAGTTTTGAGAAGATGGATCTCCATTATACATCCGTTACAGGAAACCCGACGGGGCTGAGTCTGAGTGCTGAGCAGACTTTTCTCAATGCAGGAATTTATAATCAAGTGCTGGGATATTCTTTGAAAATACTTCCTGACGGTCGTTTGACTGCCGGGCAGGAGTACATTCACTACCATGTACCCTATGGATCCTCCACAGCAGCTGTCCGGGGAATGACCAATGACGCTGATAATTTAGTATACAGCGCAACCTCATCTGGCATTCAGGTTTCTGATCAGTTGGGAAGAGTGAATTTCATTTTTTCAAAAACAGCTGCAGATGTGCTGGATGTAAAAATCGGGGGAAAGGATTTTAATATTCTGTATATCAACGGCGGGGGGAAACTGTACAGCCGCGTTATCAAAGCCAGGGGCATCCTTTCCTGGATGCCTGCAATCAAACCTCCGCAGCCCAGGATGTAAAGCGCAATCAGTTATTGGCGTCCAACTTCAGTACCAGATGAAACTGGACCTCGAGCGTATCATCGACCCTGATAGCACCAAGCATTTTAGTAGGCGCATTCAGGTCAAAATCAGAAAATTGAAAATTACGTCCGCCTTTCAGATTAACAATTCCATTGGAATTCGGCTCAACCGTACATTCCATATCAAATGGACGGGATATGCCGGCAATCGAAATGGCCAGGGTTCCATTAAATTTATCCGCTGAATTGCCATAGTTGGGCAGACGTTCAAAGGATTTGAAATCAATCCCTATTTGCGGAAATTGTTTTGCCTTGATGGTCTTGGTAAAATCTTTTGTCATGGCCGCCATGCCGCAATCAAATGAGGAAGCCTGAAGGCCTACATATCCTTTAACAAAAATGGGCTTGCCTTTGACGCCACCTTCCTGAAGCACAAGCGTATCTGTACCTGAATACCGGGCAATGGCACATTTAAATTTATTGACATTGGTCTTACCGTTAATAACCAATTGGCTTGCCGGCAAAACAATAAAGTGATGGCGTAATACAGCACGCTCTTCCCTTTTGAAAGAGGAAACTAAAATGGAGAGCGCTATGAAAACCAGCCAACGCATATTCTTCCTACAAAATTAAAACTATTCCCACCGCAAAAGAAGTCCGGCAAACCTTTCGGTCTGCCGGACTGTCAACTAAACCAACTTAATATATACTTAGAACCCTATTGTTCCCTGGATTACAAAACCATCAAATTTGGCTCCACTGAGGATATTATCAGTAGGATAGCCGCTATAGGATTGCGTTACATACTCGGCCTTGAAGAGGACATTTTTGGTAAGGAACCAGCCTGCAGCAAATGCACTCCGGTCAACACCTACACCATACCGTGTTCCCTGGCTGATACCGGATTGAGCACCTGAAGTAGATTGTGCAGTGCTTGTGCCTGATACGATCGTAGACGTAACCTGGCTCCAGCGGTATCCGACATAGAAGCTTTCATTTTTACCAAAACGGTAAATCAGATCAGCACTGTATTGATTGGTGTAGCGATTGGGAAGGGCACCGAATCTTGGATAGGCAGGATTGCTGTATTGTATTTCACCATTCTCTACAGCTGTATTGCCATAAGCCATTTCCCAGGTTCCAAAAAACTCCAATCCATTGTACTTACCAGAAGGATTTACCATGAAAGCGGTGATGTTGTCACTGAGTCCGGGATTAAATCTTCCTGCAAATGCATTGCCTGTCAGGGTGGCGTTGTAAGGTTGAACGACATACTGATAATTTGAACCGGTGCGGTCACCGCCCATTAGTGTGTTGCTGACAGATGATGAGGTTGAATAGAAGGAACCTGTAAGGCGAGCGCGTTGCCGGGGAGCGAAGGTTTTATCATAACCCAATTTACCATAGATGGAAGGTTGACGATCAACAGGCTTCGTTACGTTGCCCTGAATTTCTCCATCTGTTGCGCCAATCATGGCGATAATTCCATTTTTTTGCCAGTACAATTCTGCACCTATTTCAGTTGTAAATTCATCCATGACATTGTTTTCCATGAAAGGATTCCAGAGGGCATTACCACCGTCGCTTCTGCGGAAGTGTTGGTCACCATAGTTGATTTCCATGTGGCCCACTTTCAAAGTAAGATTCTTCCACATCTTATTCAGGAAATCATTATTAAGAAATCCGACTTTATCAATTTGAAAATATCCACCCTTTACCCAGAATTCATTGTGGTGGTGGGAAGACATGTAGGATACAAGGCTTACCCGAACACCGTCGGCCAGTTGCACATCAATATTGAAATTGGCTTGTGCCAGCGGGAAACCGCCCGCCATCTGGTACAGCGCGTTACTGTTGTTATAGATTGCGCCGGTGGCCGTATTCCGGTAGACATTGTACACCTGATCCGGTTGGCTGTTATCCGGAACAATAGGTTGTGGTACGCCCGCGCCATTTACAAAAATTCCTGAGCCTGGTGCAGTTTCTACAATGCCACCACTCAGGTTGGCTATGGCACTATTACTATGATTAAAGTTCTGATAACCTTGTGTAAAGTTGGCACCAAAGCGAACCCGTAGTCCCTGAAAAGGAGTGGAATCGATTTTGGACGTTTCATACACATTGATACCGGTCTTGTCATACTTGCGGAAATATTGAATTTCCGGTTGTTGCGCAAATACGGTCCCGGTGAAGAGCAGCACACTCCACACCGTTATGTACATTTTAAGAGATTTGATCGTTTTCATAAAATTATTATTTGGTATAAGTATGTAAAATGGTGAACTAGTTATTGCTTAATGGTTTAACGGGTGAAAGATGAACATCCAAAGAAATCGTAATCTCGTCGCCCGTCTTGATGGTGCCCATCATGAAGGTTGGCGGGTCCACTTTGTAGTCCGTCATCTTGATTTTCTTTTCCCCTTTACACTGAATGCTGTTATCCGGTTGTACCGTGCTGGTCACTTCGAGATCAATTTTCTGGGTAACGCCGGCAACTGTGAGATTTCCCGTGCATACAATTTTGCCTGATTCCATTTTATTGCTCGTCATGCTAAAGGTGATTGCTTTGAACTTATCGGTCTTCAGTGAGCTATAGGCATTTTTATCCATTGAACCCTTACCGCTTTTCAGTGATTCAGGATTCAGATTCACCTTGAGTGCTTCAAGTTGTATGGGCTTACCTTCAGGACTGGTCTTAAAGTTTGCTTCAATTGTTACATCACCGGATTTCATT
>DAOMZK010000171.1:0-5788 GCA_035438035.1 Cyclobacteriaceae bacterium
ACCCTGCCTGCAGCCAACCTTCAGCTTGCATCGACCGCCCACCTTACACAGAATTTTGTCTCCGAATTTCCGTTGACGTTTATCCCACTTGGCTCAATGAAACTCTCGGTTAAATACAGTATGCTGGTCAGTCTTCGCGGCGTTGATGAAACGGAATATAATTATTGGCAACAAATTCAAAAAACCACAGAAAATATCGGTGGTTTGTACGATCCTTTGCCCGCCCAGGTGTTGGGTAACCTGCACAATGACGCCAATGCCAGTGAAAAAGTATTGGGGTATTTTAGCGGAGGGGGAATAAAGGAAAAAAGGATATACATCTCCTTTTATGACCTTCCAGAAAGCCTGCGGTGGGTTTCCAGGGGCTTTTGCCCACTGGATACTTTAAAACCAATTGATCTCAAAAACTCCCATGGATTGCTCATTGTCAATATCCTTCCCAATGGAGCAGGATATCTGTATTCAAATGTTGACTGCGTGGATTGCCGTTTTGCCGGCGGTGTGACGACGAAACCCACTTTCTGGCCATGAGGCAATCCATTTCATAAAAGTTCAAAATACCAAAGACTAAAAACTGGGGCGAAGTTTTGATTTTGGAATTTGAATTTTTTTGTTTTGGGATTTGGCCGGTTTTTAGTTGGCTTTCAAGCAGTCAACTAATCAAAATTGCCAGGCTGGCACGTCAAAGTCTAACTTTTACCTTTTCAATTTTATCTTTTAACTTCAACCTCAACCTGAACTATCAACCTTGTCACCTGCACGCCTCGCTGTCAAAATCATTTTCTTTCTCAACGGCTTTGTGCATGCCAACTACATTTCACGTCTGCCGAGGATACAGGAACAATTCCAGATTGACAATGGAACTGTGGGACTGGTATTGCTTTCCTCTTCTGTCGGCGCACTGATCGCGATGCCCTTCACAGGCTGGCTGATCATTCGGAATGGGAGCCGTCGAACAGGGATTTTTTCCGCCTTCTTTTACTGTGCGCTTATACCCCTGATTGCCTGGACACCTTTGCTTTGGATGCTCATCATTTTATTCTTCTTTATGGGTGTTTCTGCAGGTATGCTGGACGTGGCTATGAATGCCCAGGCTGTGATGGTAGAAAAACAAATGAATAAACCCATCATGACTTCCTTCCATGCCCTGTTCAGCATCGGTATGGCACTGGGTGCCCTCTGTGGTTCCCTTTTTACAGAATTGGAAACCAATCTACCCACACATTTCACCATCATCACTTCGATCAGTATTGCCATTGTATTCATCGCCCGATACTATCTCATCCATGACCGGCCAGAGCGAAAATCTGATGAAGGACCTGCGTTCCGACTGCCAAATACAGCCATGGTAAGTATCGGTGTGATCGCCTTCTGCTGTATGCTGGGAGAAGGTGCCATGTCGGACTGGAGCACCAACTACATGGAAAATATTGCCCATGCCGCACCCGCCTTTGCGCCATTGGGACTTTCTGCTTTCGCCCTTGCAATGACGTTGGGAAGAATTCTGGGCGACGGAGCCCGCATACGTTACGGAGACCGCCTCCTGATGATTGCTTGCGGCATTACGGCGACTCTTGGCATAACGATTACCATCGCTTTAATCAACCCTTTTGCAGTAATCTCCGGACTATTTATTGTGGGTCTTGGTCTGTCGGCCATTGTGCCCATTGCCTACAGCATTGCGGGCCATACCAAAGATTTACCGCCGGGTGTGGGCCTGGCCATGGTCACTACGGTGGGGTACGCCGGCTTTCTTTTCGGGCCTCCTGCCATTGGACTGCTGGCCGATTGGCAAACCCTTCGCGTTGCATTACTTTTGGTGGTCTTTCTATTTGTAGTAATGACCGGGTTGAGTTATTTCTATAAACCACGTTGACCCATGCTGATGGAAATAAAACTCGAGACATCGGATGATAAGGGAACTTTCTTCATAGAGGAGAATGGGCAGCGCCTCGGTGAGATGGTTTTCTCAAAATACCCAGACCGGATTCTCATTGAGCACACTGAAGTAAATGAAGCTCTACAAGGAAAAAATGCAGGTAAACAACTCGTCGCCGCTGGCGTGGAGTATGCCAGGAAAAACAATTTGAAAGTCGTGCCTCTTTGTCCTTTTGCGAGGAAGGTGTTTGAGAGGGTTAAGGAGTATGGGGATGTGCTTTAAAGTGAAGAGGGAAAAGTGAAGAGGGAAGAGATAGTTGTCTATAGTATAGGTCAGCAATTACAAATCAGCCATAAACAATCACCATCGCTTCATGCCGCTGATTAAACATTCGCAATACAAGGCCCCTGCCCATTTGTTCAACGGGCACATCGAAACCATTATTCCCAGTACATTCAGGAAAATTGAGGGCATAGCTTACCAGCGCGAACGAATCGAACTTGCTGATGGTGATTTTTTAGACCTCGACTGGCTGAACAGCAGCTCGCGCAAACTCATGATCTTTTCACATGGCCTCGAAGGCAGCAGTGAACGACATTATTCCAAGGGCATGGCCAAGTATTTTTTCCAACGCGGATGGGATGCGATGGTCTGGAATTGCCGCGGCTGCAGCGGAGAAATGAATCGCCTGCCACGGTTTTATCATCACGGAGCAACGGAAGATCTTCAGGCTGTAATCCAGGTAGCCGTTCAGAGAAACCAATATGATTCGATCTTTCTTAGTGGCGTCAGCATGGGCGGCAGCATGACGGTAAAGTACCTGGGCGAAAATCCTTCTCAGGTGCCACCGACAGTCAAAGGTGCAGCCGTATTTTCAGTTCCTTGTGACCTGCCCTCCAGTGCGAAAGAATTGGATAAGCCGGCACAAAAACTCTACCGGGTGAGATTTTTGAAAAAACTCGGGAAGAAAATCAAAAGTAAGTCAGAACAATTTCCGGACATCGTTTCATACAAGAATTTTGAGTCCATTAAGCTCATCCGCGAATTTGATAACCGGTACACCGCTCCGCTGCACGGATTCAAAGATGCGGACGACTTTTATCAAAAAGCTTCTCCCCTTCCCTACATTCCGCAAATTCAAATACCCACACTGATCGTTAACGCACTCAATGATCCATTCCTGGGCAAAGCGTGCTATCCATACGATTTATTAAAAAACATTCCGAATGTCTTTCTTGAAACGCCGGCACGCGGCGGCCATACCGGATTTTCTCTACGCGACAAGGAGGAAACCTTTATGGAAACCCGGGCTTATGAATTTTTGAGCGGGATATGATTTTTTCCCCTTAGATTACGCGGATCAACGCAGAAAAGCGCATCCTATTTTAATTTTAAAATCAAACTTTGAGAATTGTCTGCGCAAATCTGCGAGAAACAAACCTCACTTTGACTTAACCTTCCGCTTATGTGAAAACATCCAGGGGATAAATTCTTTTTCAGCAAAAGCATTGTCCCAACTGTTGTGCTTGACACCGGGATACTCCGAGTATAAATAATCCAGCTTCAGTTCTTTCAACCGGTCTACCATGTCTCTTGAATATTTTACATCGACAGACTGATCCTGATCACCATGGAATACCCAGAAATAAATTCCATTCAGATTTCTATCATAGCGTTTCGCATCGCCACCTCCGCAAATAGGCATGGCCGAAGCGAAAAGTTCAGGATAGCGGTAAACCGCTTCAAACGTACCCATACCTCCCATAGAGAGTCCAATTATGTAAATCCGTGTTTTCTCTACACTTTCCTCCGCCATGACCTGCTTCAAAATGGCAATGGCTGCTGACAAAGACTCCGTTTCCGAAACTGAATAGTCGAAGTCAAGTGTGGCAGGACTTGTTTGCCCGTCAATCTTAACCGAACTCCAGAAATCATTAACAGGACACTGCGGGAAAATAACAAAGCAGGGATATTTTTTACGATAATTTTCCTGCATGAATATACCTGCTCCATGTTTTAATTGTGATGCATTATCACTACCCCGCTCGCCTGCACCGTGCAGGAAGAGCACAACCGGATACTTGATAGATGGATTGTAGCTCTGCGGATACAGTATACGATAGGGTATAACCTTTCCATCCCGTGCCGTGAATTCCTTATGAAGATACAAACTGTAATCCTCCTGGGCCTGTAAGACCGGGGCCATGAACAGCAAAGTCGCCACCAAAAAATATTTCATATCGCTTCTCTAAATATGGCTCAAGATACTATCCTGATATCAATTCTGCAGTTAATTATCTCCTTTCCAACCGGGTCCTTTCACAAACCGCCCGGGTTTGGCACCGGTATGTTCACCATCTTTTAATACCGCCAGACCATTGACAAATACATGGATCATGCCGGTGCTGTACTGGTGGGGTTTTTCAAAGGTGGCGTGGTCCTGAATTTTCGCAGGATCAAAAACTACTACATCCCCAAAATATCCGCGAGCCAGCATCCCCCTTTTTTTGATCTTCAGGTTACTTGCAGGGAGTGAAGTAAGCTTGCGAATCGCTTCTTCCAATGGAATTACCTTTTCATCACGGACATACTTTCCGAGCAGCCTGGCGAAATTTCCGTAAGCGCGGGGGTGGGTGCTTGATTTCAGGAAAACGCCTTCTGTAGCCATCGACTGTGCATCCGAACCAAAGCTCATCGTTGGCAAAGTGATTTGCCGTTTTACATTATCTTCGCTCATCATGAAATAAACCGTACCCACCCGGGAGCCATCCCGGATAACGAGATCCATGGCCGTTTCTTCCGGTGATTCATTATAGATTTTTGACATCTCGGTCAGCGTCTTGCCGGTATATTTTTTCAAAGAATCATTGTCAAATCCCACCAGCAGTACATTGTCGGGAGAGCCTGCCATCAGTAATAGATTCTCCCATGCATTGGTCTTAGTACGCATTTCCTCCAGCACTTTTTTTCTCACATTGGGACTTCGCAAACGCGCGCTCCACGCATCATAACCCCCCTCCTGCACCCACGGCGGCATGGCCGCATCAAGTCCTGTGGCGCCTGCGGTATAGGTGTACATGTCTGTGGTGATCCGGAGTCCGGAAGCGTTGGCTTTGTTTAGGATAGCAAGAACAGAATCAAGCTTCCCCCAGTTGTCTTTTCCCGCCATTTTGAGGTGATAAATTTCAGCCGGCAGGTTGGCTTCCCTGGCAATGCGCACCGTTTCATTCACAGCTTCAAAGATGGAGTTTCCCTCACTGCGCATGTGAGTAATATACATGCCGCCATATCCGGCCGCCACCTTACACAACTCGATCAACTCTTCCGTACGCGCATAGTTGGCCGGAGCGTATATCAATGATGCTCCGACACCGAGCGCCCCCTCTTCCATAGCCCGACTCACAAGTGCTTTCATTCGTTCCAATTCTTCCGCAGTCGGCGGACGGTTATCATAATTCAACTCATGGATACGCACCGAAGTGGCACCGACAAAAGAAGCCACATTGGTTGAAACTCCCTTCCGTTCCAGTCCATTAAGATATTCCCCCAACGTAATCCAGTCGATATTATACTTGTAGTCCGCCATCCGCATCAGTGCCTCTTTTTTCATTTTTTCGTTAAGAGGACCCATTGAATTACCCTCACCCATGACTTCCAAGGTGATTCCCTGTCGGATTTCACCCTGGGATTTACCATCTATAAGTAAAGATTCAGTAGACCAGCTCAGCATGTTGATGAATCCAGGTGCTACCGCCAGACCTTTGGCATCGACCTCCGTTTTGCCAATGGCATTGGAGAGGTCGCCAATCAGCGCAACGGTATCTGCATTGAGTGCAACATCTGCCACGACTCCCGGCTTACCTGATCCGTCATAGACAGTGCCTCCGCGGATGATGACACTGTATTCCT
>DAOMZK010000172.1:0-5710 GCA_035438035.1 Cyclobacteriaceae bacterium
CACCACCGTCATAACCAAGCTCGTTGGTAATCTGCTTTACATTCTTACCATTGATGTCCATGACATACAGGTCGAGGTCACCATTCCGGGTTGAGGTAAAAACGATTTTATCTTTTTTAGGTGAGATCGTCGCCTCTGCATCGTAACCTGGCGTGTTGGTCAACTGCTTTACAATTTTCCCATTGAGGTCGGCGATGAAAATATCGTAGCTGTCATACACTGGCCACAGGTATTTACCACCCGGTTTGCGCTCCGGCTCTGCAGGACAATCTTTTCCTCCCAGGTGAGTGGAGGCATAGAGGATTTGTTTTCCATTCGGCATAAAGAACGAACAGGTGGTCCTGCCCTGCCCGGTGCTGATCATCTGAGGCTTTTTGCCGTCGCTCAAGTCCATACCTGAAATGGGCATGTAGAAAATCTGGTCGCAATTATTTCCCCATTTCTTGTTGTTCGACTGGAAACTGAAAGACTTGCCGTCAAAACTCCAGTAGGCTTCCGCATTGTCGGCGCCAAAAGTCAACTGGCGAAGGTTTTTAAAATGCTTTTCTTCCGGGTACTGGAGAGGATCGGTTTGTTCATCAAAAGAAACAAAACAAATAGAGACAAGCAGTAAATAAAATGATAAGCGCTTCATGGCTGATTTTTGTTGCAAGTTAAATTGTAGTGTTGACCAGAAATACCCCGAAAAGAAAAATTTATGCCGTCTTTATCGCCTGCTCCTCTTTCAAGGCCCGGCGCAGAATCTTGCCGACATTGGTCTTGGGCAACTCAGTTCTGAATTCAAAATAGCGGGGAACTTTATACGCTGTCAGGTTGACGTGGCAGAAGGTTTTCAGTTCATCTTCAGTCAGCGAAGCATCTTTCTTCACCACAAAAACTTTGATCACTTCACCCGATTTGGCATCCGGCATTCCAATGGCGGCTACTTCCAATACTTTGGGATGGGATGCGATTACGTTTTCAATTTCGTTGGGATACACATTGAATCCCGAGACTTTGATCATGTCTTTTTTCCGGTCGACGATTTTAAAAAATCCGTTTTCATCCATCAACCCAATATCGCCCGTGCGGAACCATTCATTATTAAAGAAAACTCCTTCATTGTCCTTTTGCCAATAGCCGCGCATGACCTGCGGCCCCCGAGCACAAATTTCTCCCGTCTGCCCCTGGCCCAGTTGATTGCCATCATCATCAAATATGGCCACTTCGGTTGACGGCATGGGCAACCCGATGGTGCCTCGTTTGTGTTTACCATCCAGCGGGTTGCAACACAGTACCGGTGAAGTTTCACTCAGTCCGTATCCTTCCACAATAGGTGTACCTGTAACTTCCTCCCATTTATTGGCCACGGCATCCTGTACCGCCATGGCCCCAGCCACGGCACCATGGAGAAACTGAAAATCACATTCCTTAAATGCTTCGTTATGCAGCAGTCCGTTGAAAAGTGTATTCACACCCGTAATAATCGTAAACCGGTGTTTCTTCAGTTCTTTAATAAATCCCGGAAGGTCCCTGGGGTTAGTGATCAATACATTTTTCACCCCCGTGGAGAACATCAGCACACCGTTTACGGTCAATCCAAAAATGTGATACATCGGGATGGCGGTGATCATCACATTGTTCTGGCTTGCCGACAAATACGGTCTGAACCAATGCCGGATCATCATATTGTGCGCAATGATGTTACGGTGTGAGAGTTGAGCACCCTTGGCAATTCCGGTAGTGCCTCCTGTGTATTGCAGTACTGCCAGATCTTCAGGATCAAATTTTGGTTTCTCCAGTTTCAAATCTTTTCCCTTTTCCAAAACCTTTTTGAAAGGGATAGCCCCCGGGATATGGTAATACGGAACCATCTTCTTTATGTTCTTCACCACAAAATTGGTCAGCGGCCCCTTGATCATGCCGAGCAGGTCACCGATGCGTGCGATGATAACATGCTTCGCCGGAATCCTGTCGCGGATACTTTGCAGATTGACCGCAAAGTTTTCAAGGATGACAATGGCTGAGATGCCGGCATCTACAAACTGATGCTCCATCTCTCTCGGCGTATACAACGGGTTGGTATTGACTACAACTAGTCCTGCTTTCAGCGAACCAATAAAGGCTACAGGGAATTGCAGAAGGTTCGGCATTTGAATCGCAATGCGATCACCCTTCTTCATACCCAACTCTTTTTGCAAATATGCCGCAAAGGCATTCGAGTACATATCAATTTCCCTGAAGGTCAGCGTCTCTCCCATGTTAGTAAAGGCTTCCCTGTCCCTGTATTTCTTAACAGAAACCTGAAAAAGTTCTACCAGCGAGCCATATTCAAGCGGACCAATGTCATGCGGTGTACCTGCAGGATAGCTTTTGTACCAGGGAAAATCATTTGCCATAGCACACGAAGATGGTTAACAATCGTTAGCTATAAAAGTGGGTAGCAGACAAAAAAAATCCTCCCCGATTTTCATCAGGAAGGCTTATGGTCGGCTTGAGGAAGTGCTGTAGAGGAAGGGTTCGAACCTTCACGGGGAAGTTAGCTGCAGAACATAGAGAAAACTTAGTGGTCAACCCTAGCCGCCGGTTAAGGCAACGTTATCCTGCGTTTATCCTTGGCTCCCCACCCCCGAGACAGGAGGGCTTGTCTGCCAATTTCAACACCCTACAGTGTAAACCCGATAGCGATCGGGCACGATTTCATCATTTTATAACCTTTGGCCCGATCTGCTATCGGGTCAGGTTGCATTTGACATGTCAAAGAAACCACAAAACTGGCACTTCATTCAATAGATAAGTATATTATTTATATTATTTTTAATATATACATATTATTGTAATACAATATTCAATAAATAGCATGAAAAGCACCGAAATTTACGGAATTGATAAAACAGACCTCAAGATCCTGGAGATCCTGATACAGGATGCCAAAAAGCCCTTCACTGAAGTGGCTAAAAAGGTGTTTGTTTCACAGGGAACCGTACACGTCAGAATGAACAAAATGCAGGAGGCCGGCATTGTGGAGAAAACCACCCTCAAAATAAACTACGCCAAACTCGGCTTCGACATCACTGCATTCATTGGTATATACCTGGAAAAGAGTGCTTTATACGAACAAGTGCTATCAAAACTTAAACAGATTCCCGAGGTCACCAATATTCACTACACTACGGGCAACTACTCCATGTTCGTCAAAATCCACTGCCGGGATACCAACCACCTGAAAGAGGTCCTTCACGACAAAATGCAGCAGGTCGAAGGTATCGAACGCACTGAAACCATGATTTCCCTCGAGGAAAGCCTGGACCGGAGTGTAATTCTGACGGAATAATTAATGTCCCTCAGAACCTTAAAACCGGATATTTGTTGATATTTTTGAGGCTATTTAAAATTAGTCTAAATACAACAGGTGAGTAAGGACAATCAACTTCTGGAAGAGCTAACCTCGAAAGAGTATGAGCACGGCTGGAATGTCAATGTAGAGACCGATTCTGCCCCCAAAGGGCTGAATGAGGACATTGTCCACTTCATTTCAAAGCGCAAGGACGAGCCTGCATGGCTGCTGGAATGGCGCCTTACCGCCTATCGCCACTGGCTGACCCTGAAAGAACCAACCTGGCCCAATGTTACCTACCCGGCCATCAACTACCAGGACATTATTTATTACTCGGCTCCGAAGCAAAAGGCAGTTCCCAAGAACCTCGAGGACATCGATCCGGAATTATTAAAGACTTTCGAAAAGCTGGGTATTTCATTGACTGAACAGAAACGCCTTACGGGTATTGCTGTCGATGCTGTATTTGACAGTGTTTCTGTGGCCACCACTTTTAAAGACAAGCTGGGAGAAATGGGCATCATTTTCTGTTCCTTCAGCGAAGCCGTGAAAGAACATCCTGAACTGGTGAAGAAATACCTGGGATCGGTGGTCCCGGCCAACGATAATTATTTTGCCGCACTCAACTCAGCAGTTTTCTCTGACGGCTCGTTTTGCTACATACCAAAAGGCGTCCGCTGCCCGATGGAACTCTCTACATATTTCCGGATCAATGCCGCGAAGACGGGTCAGTTTGAACGCACGCTGATCGTCGCCGACGAAGATAGCTATGTGAGCTACCTCGAAGGCTGTACTGCCCCCATGCGCGATGAACATCAGCTTCACGCTGCTGTCGTCGAGATCTACGCCATGAAAAATGCGCAGGTGAAATATTCTACCGTGCAGAACTGGTATCCGGGAAGCAAGGAAGGTGTCGGTGGTATTTATAATTTCGTTACCAAGCGCGGACTCTGCGCCGGCGATCACTCTAAAATAAGCTGGACCCAAGTAGAAACCGGATCAGCCATCACCTGGAAGTATCCCTCCTGCGTGTTGAAGGGCGATCATTCCATTGGCGAGTTTTATTCTGTGGCCGTCACCAACAATTACCAACAGGCCGATACAGGAACGAAGATGATCCACATCGGGAAAAATACCCGGTCGAGAATTGTTTCGAAGGGAATCTCTGCCGGCAAATCGCAGAACAGCTACCGCGGCCAGGTACACATCCTGAAGCGTGCTGAAAACTCACACAACTCATCACAGTGTGACTCGCTGCTCATGGGCGACCAGTGCGGTGCCCATACTTTTCCTTACATCAATGTGGAAAACAATTCTGCAAAGGTTGAGCACGAAGCAACAACTTCTAAAATCGGTGAAGACCAGATCTTCTACTGTCTGCAGCGCGGGATTGATGAGGAGTCGGCGGTGGCGTTGATTGTCAATGGATATGCAAAGGAGGTTTTGAACCAGTTGCCGATGGAGTTTGCGGTGGAAGCGCAGAAGCTGTTGGCGCTTACGCTCGAAGGAAGCGTCGGCTAGGAATGAAAAATGACGAATGACGGCCTGAGGTTAACCAAAACCCAAAACCCAAAACCCAAAACCCAAGACCCAAGACCCAAGACCCAAGACCCAGGCAGCAAAAGATAGAAGCGAAGAGAATATGTTAAGTATAAAAAATCTACAAGCGAAGGTTGAAAACAAACAAATCCTCAACGGCATCAACCTGGAAGTAAAAGCCGGTGAAGTGCATGCCATCATGGGACCGAATGGTTCGGGAAAGAGTACGCTCGCATCGGTGCTGGCGGGTCGGGAAGAGTTTGAAGTGACGGGTGGCAGTGTCGATTTTCTCGGGAAGAATCTGCTGGAGATGTCGCCGGAAGAACGGGCGCAGGAAGGAATTTTTCTTGCCTTCCAGTATCCCGTAGAAATACCCGGCGTGAGCACGATCAACTTCATGAAGACGGCATTGAACAAGATCCGCGTTCACCGCGGTCAGGATGCCCTCGACGCGGTGTCTTTTCTTCAGTTGATGAAAGAAAGAATGAAGCTGGTGGAAATCGATCAGGCCTTGCTGAACCGCTCCCTGAATGAAGGGTTCTCTGGCGGTGAGAAGAAAAGAAATGAAATTTTCCAGATGGCCATGCTGGAGCCCAAGCTGGCGATCCTGGACGAAACGGATTCGGGCCTCGATATCGATGCACTGAAAGTCGTTTCGAACGGCGTGAACGCTCTCAGGGCACCGGACCGCAGCTTCCTTGTGATCACGCACTATCAGCGGCTGCTCGATCATATCGTGCCGGACCGTGTGCATGTGTTGGCCGGCGGACGGATCGCGAAATCGGGGGGGCCGGAGCTGGCGCTTGAGCGTGAGAAGCGCGGGTACGACGAAAGCGTGAGGTGGGCTTGAGGAGA
>DAOMZK010000173.1:0-5659 GCA_035438035.1 Cyclobacteriaceae bacterium
AGAGTTGGTCAGTAGTGAGCGACGACTTGGGGGGTCCTGGCATGTTTTGAGTTGATTTACAAAGCTAAATTTTTAATTTTACTCTGATCTCCAAGCCCGTGTATGAAAAAATTCTGGTTTCAAAGTATAGTCATCACTGTATTTGTGTTTTCCATGCTTTGGGTCGCGAATCAGGCCTCGGATCTAAAAATTTTTACGGCATTTGATTCGGTTGGACAAGCCTTAAAGGATTTTGATCTCACCAATTATGCGTTTGCGGAATTGAGAGAAACACCTGAGGTGGATGATCGGATTGTACTGGTTAATATTGGTCGCCTGCCGAGGCGGGGTCTGGCAGAGCAGATTCAGGCTATCAATCAGTACAAGCCCAGGATTATTGCAATGGATATTTTATTCAGTTGTGAGGGTGGACTTAGGGATACCGTGAATTGTCCTGAATTAATCGATGTCATGGGCAATCTCATGCTGAGCAATGCAATCAAGGAGGCAGGTAATGTAATTCTTGGTTCAAAGCTTCTTCAAAGCCGGGCCCTGGCCCAGGTTGATTCCAATGAGGCTGACTCCCTGGAGATTTCCGACCCCGAGTTTAGTGATTATTCCAAAGAGGGATTTGTGACTTTGCCCACCGATGCAACGTACCAGGAAGATGTAAAAAAATGCAATTCGATTTTTCCAAAATGGGACTTAAAGGGTGAGGAACAGCTTGCTTTCTCCGTGCAGATTGCCATGCAATATGATTCAGTGAAGGCGAAAAAATTCCTGGCGAGAAATAAGGATGAGGAATTGATCAACTTCCGTGGGAACATGGAAGTATTGCAGTTGAGATTAAACAGCCTGAAAAATAATGATACAGGGACAACCAAGTTTGGGACATTATTTTATTCGGTGGATGTGGATGATATTATGCGGGGTAATGTGTTGGGGGAGTTGTTTAAAGACAGAATTGTGATGATGGGATATTTGGGTGACTACCTGGGTGATTCGGCATGGGAAGATAAATTCTTCACACCCATGAACAAGAAACTGGCCGGCCGCGCCAACCCCGATATGTTTGGTCTCGTGGTCCACGCCAATGCTGTGGCCATGATTTTGAATGAAGACTATGTTGACGAACTTTCAGACTTTCAAAAATATTCAGTCGCATTCCTGGTCTGTCTCTTTACGGTTGCCTTATTTATCTGGATTGATCGAAAAATGCCGATGTGGTTTGATGCACTTTCAGTATTTATCCAGTTGCTGGAAGTGCTCCTTATTTCTTCCTTCGTTATCTATGCTTTTGCTGCCTGGAGTTGGAAGCTCGACCTCACGGTGGCGATTGGCGTTTCGGCACTGGTAGGACCCTGCTATGATATCTTCAAGAGTGTTCAGAATGAGGTCAACCAGAGACTGGCCAAAAGGAGGGAAATGTTCTTGAAAAAGTACGCCGATTAACGGTTACGCCCTCACTTACCAACCCACGCGAAGGGGTATTAACCTCCTGAGTTTGGCACAGTTTTTACTATATTCGTATTCTAAAATCAATTAAAACAATGAAAAAGGGCAGGATTCTATTAGGAGTTGGCTTTTTAATAGTTAGTATTTCCGTCTATGCACAGGACTATGCTTTCAAAGTATTGGCCAATAAAGGGGCCAATGAGTATAAGTCTGGGGATGGATGGCAGACCCTAAAAACCGGGGCCAGCCTCAAGTCTGGTGATGAACTGAAACTTTCAGAAAACTCATACCTGGGCCTGGTGCATGTAACCGGAAAACCCCTTGAATTGAAAACCGCCGGAAACTATAAGGTGGCTGACCTGGCTGCAAAAATGAGCGGTGGTGCCAGTGCGATGAACAAGTACACGGATTTTATCCTCAGCAGCAATTCGGCAGAAGCGAAGAAAAATCGGTTGAGTGCAACAGGAGCCGTTCACCGCGGTGAGCCTACCTTGTTGAGTGTTTACCTGCCACCCCCCCAAAATGCCAACATCTTTGGATCATCCATGATTGTAAAATGGGAAACCCCTAAAAGCGGTGGTCCATATGTGGTGACGCTGAAAAATATTTTTGAAGACGACCTCGCGAAGTTTGAAACACCGGAAACAGAACTGAAAATTGATTTGTCTGTTCCGAAATTGGCCGCTGAGACTGCCTTCCTGGTGGAGGTGGCCAGCAAAATGGATGCTAAAACAAAGTCCGAAGGAAAGGTTGTGAAGAAGTTGTCCGCTGCGGACATGGACAAGATAAAGAAGTCATATTCAGAAATTTCCGGAGAATTGAAAGAGCAAACTGCCCTGGATAAATTCATCCAGGCCGGATTTTACGAACAAAACGGCCTGCTCATTGATGCCCTGACATCGTATGAAGAGGCTATCAAAATGGCACCGGATATCGACTCGTATCGCGAAGCAAGGGATGAATTCCTCTATCGCAACAAACTCGCTACACAAAAGCCTTAAAGATAAATCAGCATAAACCATTAGCCCCGGAGCATCAAACCGGGGCTTTTTTCATTTTTGGCTGGCAATTATAATCTTCTAATTTTGTACACCACCTCAAATCACATAACCTTATGAGCGTACTCGTCAATAAAAATTCGCGCATTATCGTGCAGGGCTTTACCGGCACAGAAGGGACATTCCACGCTGGTCAGATGATCGAGTACGGCACCAATGTTGTGGGTGGAGTAACACCGGGCAAAGGAGGTCAAATGCACCTGGGCCGGCCTGTTTTCAATTCCGTGAAAGAAGCGGTCGACAAGACCGGCGCCGATGTATCGATCATTTTTGTGCCACCGGCCTTTGCCGCTGATGGCATTATGGAGGCGGCAGATGCCGGTATTAAAGTGATCGTAGCCATTACAGAGGGCATTCCGGTAAAAGATATGATGGTGGCCAAGCAGTACACCAAAGAACGCGGTGTAAGACTGATCGGCCCCAACTGTCCCGGCGTTATTACACCGGGTGAAGCAAAGGTGGGTATCATGCCGGGCTTTGTATTCAAGAAGGGATCGATTGGTATTGTGTCCAAGTCAGGTACATTAACGTATGAAGCAGCGGACCAGATCGTGAAGGCAGGATTAGGAATCACCACCGCGATAGGCATCGGTGGAGATCCAATTATAGGAACGCCCACGAAAGATGCCGTCGAATTATTAATGAATGATCCGGAAACAGAAGGTATCGTTATGATCGGAGAAATAGGCGGAAATTATGAGCCCGTGGCTGCCCGCTGGATAAAGGAAAACGGAAATAAGAAACCGGTGGTAGGATTTATTGCAGGCCAGACCGCACCCGCGGGAAGGAGAATGGGTCATGCCGGAGCCATCATCGGAGGCGCAGAAGATACGGCTGCAGCAAAGATGAAGATCATGCGCGAGTGTGGCATTCACGTTGTGGAATCGCCCGCCCTCATCGGTGAGACCATGACGAAAGTCTTAGGAAAAAAATAGAGAACTTCATTCATTAAAATGAAAAAAGCTCCGGTTCCCCGGAGCTTTTTAGTTTTAAACTGTTTTTTCTCAGAATGATGTCCTGAATTCTCTTTCCAGGTGTGCATTCAATTGATCCAGTGTTGAGAAGGTCAGCAGGTTTTCAACCTCTTCAATGGGGTTGTCCCCTTTGAACATAATCTGCACAAAAAAATCTCTTAAAAGGTAAATGAATACCTTCCTGTTTCCCTGTTGACGCTCCCCCACGAGCGAGCCTTCCACCTTCACCATTTCGATGATTTTCTGATTTGACAAGCTCCCTTTTAACCATTTTGGCCACATAAAAATTAGGTTTTACTGGTTATAAATAGCTAAAGAAAACGATTAGTAACTGGGTCTAAAAATATGTTTTTCAAGGGGTTACCTCTGAGCCCCGAAGCTCCTGCTGGTTTTTAATGAAAGCCCCGGGATTCTGCAAAAGCGTGCCAGACGCAGCCGTAGGTATTTCTTATGGAACAGGAAATTCAGCCCGAATTTCCCCTCAGGAAATTAAAAAATGACGAAATGGAAGAAAATATTGCATGAGCAAACTAAGCCTTACAGCAGGTCATTCGCCAGGTTGGCCAGCTCAGAACGCTCACCTTTTTCCAGGGTGATGTGTGCATACAATTCATGGTCTTTGATCCGGTCGATCAGATAAGAAAGGCCATTGCTTTGTGAGTCGAGATAAGGTGTGTCGATCTGGAAAATATCTCCGGTGAAAATAATTTTTGTATTCTCACCTGCCCGGGTGATAATGGTTTTTACTTCATGGGGCGTGAGGTTCTGCGCTTCGTCCACGATGAAACAAATGTTCGACAGACTTCGTCCGCGGATATACGCCAGCGGTGTAATCACCAGTTTTTCATTGGTGACCATTTCAGTGATTTTGGAGTACTCCTTGTCGCTTTCACTGTATTGATTTTGAATGAATTTCAGATTATCCCACAGTGGCTCCATATAGGGATTCAGTTTCGATTTGATATCACCCGGCAGGTAGCCAATGTCTTTGTTGCTGAGGGGCACAATGGGACGGGCAAGATAAATCTGTTTGTAGTCCCGCTTTTGGTCCAGTGCAGCAGCCAAGGCAATTAAAGTTTTCCCCGTTCCTGCCACACCCTGCATGGTCACCAGTTTTATTTCCGGCTTGGTTACGGCATGGATGGCAAAAGCCTGTTCTGCGTTTCGGGGTTTGATTCCGTAAACGGATCGCTTCTCCACATGTTCTACCATGCCGTTGGCTGAATTATAAAAAGCCAGAATAGACTTCTTCCCGCTCTTCAGGATGTAGTAGTGGTTTTTGGTAAGACTGGCTTCACCCAGCAGGTCTTCAGGAGGGCAGTAACCTTTTTCATACAAAAGATCGATTACATCCGGATCCACATTGTCGATGACCGTTTTGCCACCGTACAGTGAACTGACATTCTGAACCTTTCCGGTCGTATAGTCTTCCGCCTGGAGTCCAAGCGACTTCGCTTTCAGCCTGAGGTTAATGTCTTTTGAAACCAGGATTACTTTCCTGTCTTTTTCTTCTTTCTGGAGGAGCAATGCCGAATTCAGTATCCTGTGGTCGGCTTTATGTTCATTGAATACTTTATTGGCGTCGAGCGTGCCATTGCTTCCGGTATCCATCAGCACTTTGAAATTGCCCTTGCTCTTACCGTTGAGGGGATTCCATTTGTGAAGCATCTGATCCTTGGCCAGTTTATCGATCAGGCGGATAAATTCGCGTGCTTCGAAGTTCTTGGTGTCGTTTCCCTTCTTGAAGTTATCCAACTCTTCGAGAACCGTTATCGGGATACCGATATCATGTTCGTCGAAGTTGAGGATACTGTTGTGTTCGAAAAGGATAACAGAGGTGTCGAGAATGAAGACCTTCTTCTCTTTTTTTGACTTTACCATAGGCTAAAAAATAGTTCTTGGCGACCGGACAAAATAAAACCGCGAAGACACTTCCTCACAGCAACTTTAATAAGTACCCTGTAGAGTTGAAAAGTATCTTCGCGGCATCCAATCGATGGTATAAACTACGCAAAGCGTCAGGTAAAAAGCAAAAGGTTTGGAGTAATCTTTTGAAAACGACTGTCAGACCCGGGAATACAAATCACCTTTGTCCGTAGCGGTAATTTTCAGAACATTGGCCAACACCAGGCGGATGATCTTACGGGAAGCCATAAACCGATTCAAGCCCGTCAATTGTGCGAATTCTTTCAG
>DAOMZK010000174.1:0-5642 GCA_035438035.1 Cyclobacteriaceae bacterium
CACAAAAGACTTGAACTGCGGTTCCAGGATCGGTCCATCCACGTATCCGTTAGGATTGGGTCTGTCCAGAATGATGATGCTTTTTCCATTTTCAGCACAGGCTTCCATTACATAATGCAGCGTGCTGATGTATGTATAAAATCGAGTTCCCACATCCTGGATATCAAAAACAATGACGTCAAGGTCAGCGATCTGCTCGGGAGAGGGTTTGCGATTTTTCCCATAAATGGAGATAAGCGGAATGCCTGTTTTTACGTCTATGCTGTCATTGATGTATTCTCCGTCAGCCGCTGATCCGCGAAAACCATGTTCCGGTGCCAGGACTTTTACAATATTCACGCCGGAAGATTTCAATGTGTCAGCCAGGTGCCTGTTTTTTATAATGGATGTCTGGTTAACGACCAGCCCTACGCGTTTACCTGAGAGTTTGGGTAAAAGCAGATTAAGCTGTTCTGCGCCGGTCACTACAGCGGAGGTTTGGGCTCCGGTTGAGCAGGCTGTGACCAACATCAGGAGCATCAAAAGAATTCTTTGCATTTTTTAGTTTATTTGTCTTTCATCTGGTCAAAATTACACCACAATCGTGAACCTTTCCTACTTCCTTGCCAGGCGAATCAGCCGGGAACAAAAAGGCGGCTTTGCTTCCACGATTCATACCATAGCGGTTGTTACCCTCGCGATCGGGCTCGCGGCCTCGATCGTCTCTTTCCTGATCATGGAGGGGTTCCAGGCAACCGTCAAGGACAGGATATACAGTTTCAGTGCCAATCTTTTGGTTACCAAGCTCAGTCTCAGTAATTCCATGGAGGAACAGCCTTTTAGTTTTAACATTGACCTCTACAATCATCCGGAGCAGTTCAAATCAGTAAAGCATGTGCAGGAATTCAGCCACAAAGCCGGACTGATTAAGACAGACGAAGATGTGCTCGGGATTGTCTTCAAGGGTGTCGGAAAGCGATTCGATCAAGAGGCTTTCGCAAGCAACCTGAAAGAAGGCCGGTTCATTCACTTCCCTGATTCCGGTTATTCGCGCGAAGTGCTCATCAGTCAAAGTATCGCCAACAAAATCAATGTTAAACCCGGCGATGAGATTATTGTTCATTTTTTTCAGGATCCTCCGCGCTTTCGAAGGCTTACGATAACGGGTATTTACGAAACCAATCTCTCAGAATACTTTGACAGCAAAGTCATAGTGGGCGACCTCAAACTCATTCAGCGCCTGAATCAATGGCCAGACAGTGTTGCCGGAGGACTGGAAGTGTATTTGAGTGACATTGAAAGAGTGGATGATGTGTATCAGGAAATCGGGGAAACCATACCGTTCAATCTCTACATTGAAAAAGTGAGCGAAAAATTCAGCCAGGTATTTCAATGGCTGGAACTCGTAAGCCGCCAGGTGAGAATTTTACTCGGCGTCATACTCACCGTGGTGTGTGTGAATATGATATCGGTAATCCTCATACTCGTAATGGAAAGAACACAAATGATTGGTTTGTTAAAGGCGGTTGGCGCCAACAACAGTACAATCCGATCAGTGTTTGTATACCAGGGGATGAATCTCATCGCCAGGGGATTGTTTTTCGGAAATATTATCGGACTGGGACTTTGCTATCTCCAGGATAAATTCAAATTCATCAAACTCAATCCGCACGATTACTACATGAGCTTCGTTCCCATTGCCTGGGATTGGACTATTGTTGTTGTATTGAATATTCTGGTTTTTGTAGTAGTGACAGTTGTCTTGCTATTGCCTGCTGCGATTGTATCGCGTATTCAGCCGATCAAGGCGATACGATTTGATTAGCTCAATATTCTATGAAAAGTCTTACTTGCCTTCACGAAGCGCTTTGGCGAAGCAAGGCCGGAATGGGAGGCGCATCCGGTAAGACGGTTTCAGAATTATTTTGCGTTCGGCCTCGTATATTTCTTAAACCAACTCCTCACCTTGAGTTGGATCACGCCAAAAAAAGCCTCTTTAAAAATCCCGGATGAAAGTTTTGATTCACCCCTGACCCGGTCGGTGAAGATGATGGTTACTTCGACCAGTTTGAATCCAAATTTCCACGATGTGAATTTCATTTCAATCTGGAATGCATAGCCCACGAATTTTATTTTATCCAGCGGAATGGTCTCCAGTACAATTCTCCGATAGCAACAAAATCCGGCGGTGGTGTCGTGGATGGGCATGCGGGTGATGAAACGAACGTACACGCTCGCGAAATAGGAGAGTAGCACCCGGCTCATGGGCCAATTCACAACATTGACCCCCTGGGAATATCGCGAACCGATTGCCATATCAGCACCTTCCTGGTCACAGGCATAGTGCAGACGATTCAGATCTTTTGGGTCATGAGAAAAGTCGGCATCCATTTCAATCAGATAGTCATAGCCATTGGCCAGTCCATACTTAAAGCCGGCGATGTAGGCGGTGCCCAATCCCTGTTTGCCGGGTCTTTGCAGGAGATGGAGTTTGGTCTCCGATGTGTTATACCGGGTTTGAAGTTCTTTGACAATCTCAGCCGTTCCATCGGGTGAATTATCGTCCACAATCAACATGTGAAAGGGAGTGGGCTGGGCAAAAACAGCCTCAATGATAGCTCGGATGTTGTCGCTTTCATTGTAAGTCGGTGTTATGACGAGGGCTTTGCTCATGGGTAAGGCACAAAAATAGCTTTATTCTTTTAATGCAGGTCACGAAGACGACGATGAAATCACAAAGAACACAACGTACTTTCTCTTGGTGATCTTTGTGTATTCTTTGTGTTCGTTGTGGTCCTGTATTGAAATAATAGCGTACACAACTTTTTTCTCTTTGCGACTTAGCGTGAACCCTTTTAAGTTTGTGTTCTAAACAAACGTTTCAATGGCCAAATGTGTTTTCCTTGACCGCGATGGAGTACTTAATGAAGATGATCCTAATTATACTTTTGAAGTCAGCCGGTTCAAAATTTTGCCCGGCGTGGTTGACGCATTGCAACAACTGAAAGGGAATGGCTATGTACTGGCTGTAGTGACCAACCAATCAGGTATTGCGCAGGGATTGTACACCATTAACCAGATGAAGCAGTGCCATGACTATTTTCAAAGGGAGTGTGGCCACCTCATTGATCATTTTTATTTTTCACCTTATCATCCATCAGTTACCCAATCTTTATTGCGCAAACCCGGTACACTGATGTTTGAGAAAGGTATTGCTAAATTTGGAATAGATGTTTCCCAATCCTGGATGGTCGGCGACCGGGGAAGGGATATTGTTCCCGCAAGGAAGCTGGGTATAAAAACAATTCAGATTGGCGATGAGATTGAAGAGACGGAGAAAGCAGATCACAGGGTGAATAGTCTGCGCGAGGCGGCTGATATCATTCTTAAATCATAAAAGTTTTGACCACAAAGAAGTCACAAAGAATGGTTTAATTATCCCTTCGTGTCTTTGTGTCTTCGTGGCTAAATTTTTTTATGGCCTATACAATCTGTGCTTGTTTCTTCCCAATAAGCCAGACTCCCGCCAAAATGCAAATCGTGCCCGCAATCTGCCAGGCTAAAATCGGTTCGTATAAAAAAATATTCGCCTGAATAATGGTGGATACGGGTCCGATGCTCCCTACGATCGCAGCATTGTCAGAACCTATTCTTTTTATTCCTTCTGAAACCAGGTAGGAGGGAATTACTGTGGAGAGAATGGCCATGCAGAGGCCATACACATATACCAGGTTCGGCAAGTTCAGTAAAGAACTGGTTCCGGTAAAAAAGAAATGCAGGAACACGCCAATGCAAGCGAAGCTCATGGCATAGCTGTTGAATTTAGCGGCACCTACATGCGGAATCAACCGGCCGCTTCCCACAATGTATGCGGCATAGGTGACGGCACAGGCGAAAATGAGTGCCGATCCCTTATAAAAATCAACGGAGGGAGTTGAACCCAAATTTAATTCATTGAAAAATGCAAGTGCCAGTCCGAAATAGGTAACGACGACGGCCAACCATTGAATCGGAGATATTTTTATTTTGAAAATAGCGGCCGACATGATCAGCACGAGCGTCGGGTAAATGAATAAAATGAGACGTTCAGTGCCGGCAGAAATATATTGCAGTCCTAAAAAATCAAGCAGACTGCTGATATAATATCCAAGACATCCCACGACGGCTACCGAAATCCATTGCCGGTTGGTGAATTTTACATTGCTCTCTTTACTGGATGAAGCGTACGCAGAAATAACAAAAAAAGGGAGGGAGAAAACCATGCGCAGTGCCAACAGGGTTACAGAATCAATCGATGTGTCCCGGTAAGCCAGTTTTACAAACACGGCTTTGGTTGAAAAGCACACAGCACCCAGTATGCAAATCAAAACTCCACCGACAAAATAGGAAGAAGATTTACCGGATGACATGGATTTCTTGCTTGCGTCGTTAAGCTACAAGTTTTAGAATCCAATTATTGGTCCATTTGATTTTAATTGAGTAAAAATGAGAATAACTATTGATCATTCGTTTGTATCGATGGCTAGATGACTATTGGGATCGTTAATCACTCAAGATTCATTTTCAACAGAATGAGTGTTTGTAAGGTGCTCATCAATAACCTCATTTGTGCGGTCATTGAAGCTGTCCAACTGCGTCCGCGTAGCGCTGGTAACCGAAAGTGGTGCGTGCTCTGAATGTGTTATCAAACGCCGTGGTCCGGAACTCACACTAACTCCATCTCTGCCACCTTCGATCCCTTTGCCAGCTTCTGCTGAACATCAAAAGGAACAGGCGCGAAGTCCGCGTGTCGCTGGGAGAAGGTGCCGCGTCCCTGGGAAAGTGAGCGAAGGGTAGTGGAGTAGCGATCGAGTTCAGCCAGTGGTGTCCTCGCTTTGATGACCTGGTAGTTTTCTTTTGTGTCAATGCCCATGATGAGGGAACGCCGGGTTTGCAAATCACCCATCACATCACCTACAATTGCTTCGGGCACCATCACTTCAAGATCTACAATGGGTTCGAGAAGCTGTGGTTCAGCTTTCAGGAAAGCATCTTTGAATGCCATCATGCCAGCAATCTTGAAAGAAATGTCGTTGGAGTCCACGGGATGCATCTTGCCATCGTGCACCATCACGCGCACATCACGGACATAAGAACCGGTAATCGGACCTTCTTCCATTTTCTCCATCACACCTTTCAGAATGGAAGGAATAAAACGGGTGTCAATCACCCCACCCACGATGCAATTGTAAAACACGAGTTTGCCGCCCCACTCCAGATCGATCACATCTTTTCCACGCACGCTGAATTCTGTTGGTTCGGGCATGCCATCATAGTAGGGTTCAATTTTCAGCCATACTTCACCAAACTGCCCGGCTCCACCCGATTGTTTTTTGTGGCGGTAATTGGCGCTGGAAGGCTTGCGAATGGTTTCGCGGTAAGAAATGCGTGGCGTGACAAAGTCAACTTTAAGATTGTACATCTTTTCCAGGAACCACTTGCAGACGGTCAGGTGCAGTTCGCCCTGGCCAGATACTATCAGCTGCTTCAGTTCGCGTGAATAGGCCACTTCCAGGGTTGGGTCTTCCTGGTGGATTTTATTCAAGACTTCGCCGATCTTTTCATCATCGGTTTTGCTGAGAGCGATAACTGCTGTGCGAATCCTGGGTTCTGGAAAGTCAATG
>DAOMZK010000175.1:0-5624 GCA_035438035.1 Cyclobacteriaceae bacterium
GTTGCAAAGCGGCATAAGCCAAATCATTGTGGCATTCTCCAATCCGGTGACACCCGAACAGATGAGGCAAATCAATGGCGTTGAATCAGTGAAGAACCTGGGGAATTATCGCTTTCAGGTGAAAGGAAAACAAGGTGAAGACATTCGCGGAAGTCTCGTGGCGTGGGCCTCGCAAAATAACCTGGGATTGATGGAGTTGAAGGTGGTTGAAAATTCACTGGAATCTATATTTAGTGAGCTAACCCGAACGGAGGAGCAATCGGCATGACTCAGATATTTTTAAAAGAGTTTAACGGTTTTCTGAACTCCCTTATCGGCTACCTGGTAATGGGGGTGTTCCTGGTGGCCATGGGTTTGCTGATGTGGGTCTTCCCTGAAAGCGCAGTCCTGGATTATGGGTATGCTGACATGGGCACCCTTTTTTCTTTGGCTCCTTTTGTATTCATCTTCCTTGTGCCTGCGATAACCATGAGAAGTTTTGCCGAGGAAAAAAAGATGGGCACACTTGAACTTTTGCTCACGAAACCCCTCACAGAATTTGATATTGTAACCGGAAAATTCATGGCCTCACTTGCACTCGTAGTCATTGCCATACTCCCAACCGGGATTTACTATTTTAGTTTGTATGAATTGGGAAACCCTCCGGGGAATATTGACACCCCCGGGATCATCGGTTCTTATATCGGATTAATTTCGCTCGGTGCAGTCTTCTGTGCGATCGGTGTGTTTGCCTCATCCATTACGCCCAATCAGATCGTCTCTTTTGTGCTGGCCGCTTTTTTCTGCTTTGTATTCTATCAGGGGTTTGATTCCATGGCAGGACTTTTTACTGAAAATGCCTTGTGGTTAAAACAATTTGGAATATTGTCTCATTATGAATCCATGAGCAGGGGTCTTATCGACAGCCGTGATATCATTTATTTCCTCACGGTGTCGGTCTTCATGCTCCTTTCCACCAAAATCTCATTGTCCAGCAGATCATGGTGAAGTACAGCAACAAAATATGGGGAGACTTGCTACTGCTGGCTAATGGATTGGTGTTAGCTGTCATATTAAACCAGCTCGCGGCACTTTACTTTTTCAGGGTGGATCTTACTGAAGAAAGGAGATACTCTATCAAACAGCCCACGAAAGAACTGCTTCAAAGTCTGGATGATGATCTCTATATCGAAGTGTACCTCGAAGGGGAAATGAATGCGGGGTTTCGAAGGCTCCGTAAATCTGTCCAGGAAACGCTGGAAGAATTCAGAATCTATTCAGGGAATAAAGTGCACTATACATTCACGGATCCGGCGACAGCCAAAGGACAAAGCGCGCGTCAGGAATTTATAGCAGATTTGGCGAGCAAGGGCATTCAGCCGATGAATGTTATTGATACAAAAGATGGGCAAAGAACAGAAAAACTGGTGTTTCCGGGAGCCCTTGTTTCTTATGCAGGAATGGAAACGGGCGTACGACTGGTGAAAGGCAACCGGGCGCAAGGCTCGGAAGAAGTACTCAATCAATCCATTGAAGGCCTGGAGTTTGAATTCGCCAATGCCATTCAAAAATTATCCAACGAAAATCCAAAACGGATCGGATTGGTCACGGGTCATGGCGAGCTTGATAGTGTAAGGATTGCCTCCTTGCGGAATTCATTGCTAGAATCCTATGCAGTTTCTCCTATCGATTTAAGCAGCAGCCAATCAGTGCGCAAGTTTGGTGCATTGATTGTCGCCAAACCAGTAAGTTCATTTTCAGAGAATGAGATTTTCAGGTTGGACCAATACCTGATGCAGGGCGGAAAGATGCTCTTGTTGATTGACAGACTGGAGGCCAATATGGACAGCATAGCCCGGGCCGACTATTTCGCATTCCCTTATCCATTGGCGCTTGAGGACGCCCTGTTTCATTATGGAGTCCGCATCAACAATGACCTCGTTCAGGATCTGGTGGCTATCCGTTGGCCGGTGGTGACAGGCAATTTCAATGGGAAATCGCAAATCACACCGATTGAGTGGCCCTTCTTTCCGATGATCAATCACTATGCCGATCATCCGATAACCCGAAACCTGGATGCCAGCGCGCTACGATTCGCCAGCAGTATGGATTCTGTAAAAGCATCTGGAATAAGGAAGACTCCTTTATTATTTACTTCTCCCTATTCCCGAAAGGTTAGTGCACCGGTGAAGGTAAGCGTGAATGACCTCCGTAAGGAAATCAAGCCGGAAAATTTCTCCGGCGGTCCGTTAGTGCTGGCTTATCTTCTCGAAGGTAAATTCACATCCATATTTAAAAATCGATTTCTGCCTGCTGTGGCGGACTCAACTTCTTTTCTTTCCCAGGGTATTGAATCAAAAATAATAGTGGTGGCCGATGGTGACCTGGCCCGAAACGAAATCAATATGCGATCGGGTCAGCCACAGCCGCTTGGCTTTGACAGCTATTCCGGATACACCTTTGCCAATGAGGAGTTGATCATGAATATGATTGCCTATCTGACAGATGATTCGGGCCTGATTGGCACACGCAACAGGGAAGTAAAGGTCAGGCCCCTCGATAAGGAAAAGATCCGGGATAACCGGACATACCTTCAGAGTATGAATTTATTGATACCCATAATACTCATTGCGGTATTGGGAGTGGGGAAGGGATATTGGCGTAAAATAAAATTTAGTCGATTTAGCGTCCAGACAGGAAAGAAAATATAACGATGCAGCTGAAAAGAAATATAGTGTTGATGATTACGCTTTCTGGGCTGATCCTGATTTCTTTTGGTCTTGCCTGGTTCTCTGCCGATGAACCAGGACAGCGATTGGATCGTGAATATTTTCGGATTCCGGATACGGAAAAGATTGATAAGGTCATTCTCCGTTCACCCAAAGGCGAGATTCAACTCGGGTACGAAGGTAGCCGATGGCACGTCAATGACAGCCTGGATGCTGATGTGCAGATGATCAAGGTCTTGTTCGCCACACTGAAGCAAATCGAACCGCGGAGACCGGTGGCGGCTGTACGTCGCGATTCTGTTATCCGGAAACTGGCCGACAATGGAATTGAAGTAACATTATTCGAATCCGGCGAAAAGCAAATGACTTTTCTGGTGGGGGGCAATGATGGTAAAACGGAGACCTGGTTTAAAAAAGATGCGGATCCCCAGCCCTACGTCATGATGATACCGGGATATCGGGTGTATGTGGCCGGCATTTTTGAACTGGATGAAAGTGGATGGAGAGATAAACGCATTTTTAATTTTAACTGGCGCAACTTCAGGTCGCTGAAAGTGATTTTCCCCAAAGAAAGCAGAAGTGATTTTGAGATTGAAATGAAGGGCACCTACTTCGGAATTAAATCCCTGCCGAACGTGGATACCGCACGGTTGAATAATTTCCTGGATGCCTTGTCCCTGCTCTATGCAGATCGCTACAATACTGAAGACAAAATAATGGTGGATAGTCTGCTGAAATTGCCACCACTCGTGCAATTTAAAATTAACGATGCCGCCAACCGGAGTTATTCACTGGACATTCTGCCATCCCGATTAAAAGACAGGGAGGTATATGGCCGACTGGCGAACGGAGAGGTGGTAGCTTTTGGAAAACAAAAGACACGAGAGATCGTCAGAAGAAAGGAATACTTCCTGCCAGGCAAATAATTGACAAACCTTCCACATCTTGTTTTCCGGATAGCATCGCTTAATTGTGGTATACCGGGTAGATTCTGCATTTTTCAGAATCCATTTTCTTTCTAACTTAGCGCACGCAACCATAACCACGCATTTACATGAAGTTCATTGTTAACTCCAGCTACTTGCTGAAGCAATTGTCTTATATCAACGGGGTGATCACTACCAATCCGGTGGTTCCCATTCTGGAAAACTTCCTTTTTGAAATCAATAAGAACCAATTGACCGTGACGGCTTCTGACCTGCAGACTTCCATGATCACGGAAATCGCCGTGGAATCCAAAGAGAAGGGCAACATTGCTGTTCCCGCAAGAATATTACTGGATACGCTGAAGAATCTTCCCGATCAACCGGTCACATTCTCCATAGATGAAGCCACATACAGCATTGAACTGAGTTCTGACAATGGCCGTTACAAGCTGAGCGGAGAAAATGCCACGGATTTTCCCAAGGTTCCTTCCGTAAGCAATGACTTTTCAGCATCCATTTCATCAGAAGTGCTGGCCCGGGCTATCAACAACACGATCTTTGCCACCAGCAGTGATGAACTCAGGCCTGCCATGACCGGGGTGTATGTCAATCTGGGAGACAAGAACACAACATTTGTTGCCACCGATGGTCATCGGCTGGTGCGATACCGCAGGACGGATGTAAAATCGGACAATGGCAACACGATTATTATTCCGCGCAAGGCATTGAACTTATTGAAAGCCACGCTTCCTTCAGAAAATACGGATGTGGCGATTGATTTCAATACCGCCAATGCCTTTTTCAAATTCGGTACCATTCGCATGATCTGCAGACTGATTGATGAGCGTTTTCCGGATTATGAGAATGTAATTCCTGCCAGCAGCACGATTAAAATGACAATCAGCCGTGGGGATTTCCTCAGTTCCTTGAAACGTATTTCCATCTATGCCAACAAGACGACCCACCAGGTCAGATTGAAAATAACCGGAAGTGAGTTACAGGTTTCTGCTGAAGACCTGGATTTCTCCAATGAAGCCAACGAGCGGTTGTCGTGTGAGCATGAAGGGGAAGATATTGAGATCGGATTTAATGCCCGCTTTATGATTGAGATGCTCAGCAACCTCGATACCGACCAGATAAAATTAAACATGTCGGCACCCAATAAGGCCGGTGTTATCCTTCCTGTGGAGAAAGACAAAAGCGAAGATATACTGATGCTGGTGATGCCTGTAATGCTCAACCAGTACGTCTAATATTTGTGTTTCCTTAACCTAAACCTTTTTGGGAATGCAATAGGCCCCAGTCATACGCTGGGGTTTTTTATTTGAAAATTGAAAAAATCGAAATTGAATATGAAATTTACCGGTGTGGATCATCCTGCGGTGGCTGCTGAAGATGTGGAAAAACTTTCCGAATGGTATTGCACCACCTTTGGTTACAAGAAATATTTCCGGCATGACAAACCAGTGTGGATGCTCCTCGCTCCGGATAATTCTCTGTTGGAAGTCATGCCTCGTGACAACACCTCAAGAGTAACCCGCACCACCTGGACGCCGGGGTGGAGCCATCTCGCCCTTCGTGTGGAAAATCTGGATGACGCTGTGCGAGACCTGGATAAGGTGGGTGTAAAATGGGAGGGAGAGATTGTGGAAGCAATCGGCGGTGGCCGTGTACGATCTCTCTACGATCCTGAAGGCAACATGCTCCAGATACTGGAACGTGTTTTCAAATGAGGTCCACTGGATTCCCTTTTTCTCTTCTATTTAATCGAATTAAAATCAAAGGACGTTTCCAGGAACTTGGTTGTGAATTTTCCTGAACGAAACACAGCATTATCCATTAATGCAAGGTGGAAGGGGATGGTGGTCTTGATGCCCTCGATAACAAACTCACTCAAAGCCCGCTTCATCCTTGTGATTACCTCTTCGCGTGATTGTCCCGTGGTGATCAGCTTGGCGATCATGGAGTCATAGTTGGGAGGAATGGTATA
>DAOMZK010000176.1:0-5562 GCA_035438035.1 Cyclobacteriaceae bacterium
CAATAATCCGGCCAATTGCAGGAGTTTAATCTCCTCAAAATCCCCCGCCAATGCCTGTAATCCTATCGGAAGACCTTTTTTATCTTTCCCGTAAGGAAATGAAATCGCAGGTACTCCGGCCACATTGGCTTGTACTGAAAACAAGTCTGCAAGATACATCTCCAGCGGGTTGTCAGTATGCTCACCCAAACGGAACGCCGTTGTCGGCGCAGTGGGCATCAGCATAAAATCATATTCTTTTAAAACCTTGTTCGTCTGATCCTTGATGAGCCTCCTTACTTTTTGCGCCTGTGTATAGTAGGCATCATAGTAGCTGGAACTCAGTACAAAAGTACCCAGAAGAATCCGTCGCTGCACTTCTCTTCCAAACCCTTCGCTTCGCGTTTTTTTATACAAAGAATGAAGATCGTGTGTCTGTGAACTGCGATAGCCATATCGCACACCGTCATACCTGGATAAATTGGAACTGGCTTCTGCTGTTGCCAGTATATAGTAGGTAGGCAGCACATATTCCATCAGGGGGAATTCTACTGGTTCCACTGAATGTCCCTTTGATTTTAATTCGGCTATGGCTTCCGCCATGGCATCGCGTATCTCCGGTTGTAAAGCATCGGATTCGAGAGCTTCACGGAGATAGCTGACTTTAAATTTTTTTGTGACGGCAGTCTCTTTTGAATATGCAGGAACACTTTTTCGCGATACCGTGCTGTCAAATTCATCGGCACCCGCGATGACTTCCAGGACGAGCGCAACATCGTCAGTCCTTTTGGAAAAAATTCCGATACAATCAAAAGATGAGCCGTAAGCGATCAGGCCATGGCGGGAGATGCGTGAATAGGTGGGCTTGAGTCCGACTACGCCACAAAAAGCGGCGGGTTGACGAACGGAACCTCCGGTGTCTGAGCCGAGCGCCACCTGGCACATTTCGGCCGCCACGGCAACTGCCGATCCGCCGGACGAGCCACCGGGCACACGGGAAGGATCAACAGGATTCTTTACACTTCCAAAGGCAGAGTTTTCATTGGAGGAACCCATCGCAAATTCATCACAATTTTGCCGGCCGATAATGATCGCATCCGCATCAAGGAGGCGCTCAACAGCGGTGGCGCTGAATTGTGAAATAAATCCGTCAAGGATCTTGCTTCCGCCCTGTAAAGGATGTCCCTGGTATGCCAGGACATCTTTCAGTCCTACGATCAGTCCGGCAAGTTTTCCAGCCGTCCCCTTTTTTATTTTCTCATCAATTTCCCTTGCCCGGGTGAGGGCCTCTTCTTCATACACTGAAAGGAAGGCATTGAGATGTTGATGTTCCCTGATTTTGGAAAGATGAAACAATACGCGATCTACACAGGAGATAACTCCAGTGCGGTAAAGGCTCTGAATTTCTAAAAAACTTGAATTGGGTTTCAAGGATTACTTGCCGTCATCGAGCCGGCCTGCTTGTTTGCCGGAGTCCTCGACTTCTTTTTTCACATCGCTCATGGCGTCTTTGAATTCACGGACGCCTTTGCCCAAGCCCTTCATAAATTCAGGGATTTTCTTTGCGCCAAAAAATACCAAAACAAATATTCCAATCAGCAAGATTTCCTGGAAACCAACGCCACCTAAGAACAAAAGAACCGCATTCATCTGTAAATAATTTTATTGTTTAACGTCAGTCTGAATTATTGTCTGCCCATGGCCGCCAATGCATCCAAACCTTTAAGTTCAGATGTCAAAATTAGACTAAAAAATCGAAATACTATCACCGTTTATGGAAGTGATTATCAGGTCAAAAATTGTCGTTTTTAGATTAAAAAAGGGAAAATGCCCCTGGAGGTGCTAATTCTTCAACCAGACCTGAGGATCCAGCGCGACCGTACTTTTCCGGATCTGAAAACGCAATTCCGAAATGCCGTCGCTATTGACCAGAACTTTTCCAATGTCCTGATTGGTGGTGACTTTCTGACCTTTTTTTACAGAGACGTCTTTCAACCCGGAGTACACGGTAAAGTATTCACCGTGGCTGATGATGACGGAACTTCCCAGTGTGGGAATAAATGCAATGGCGCGGACTTCACCGGAAAAAATACTTTTTACTTTCTCACTTTGGGCCGTCTGAATATTGATGCCGTCATTTTGCAACACGATGCCTTTCAGTACGGGGTGATTCTGCCGCCCGAATTTTTGTGAAATGAATCCCGGCGCCGGCCAGGGAAATTTATTCTTGTTTTCTTCAAAGGAATTGGAGAGCGCGATAACATTTTCAGACGGTGCAGTGGCCACCTTGTTTTTGTTTTTAGCGGCTGCTGCTGCCGCGGCTGCCTCCCGTGCTGCCCGCTCCATTTCTTCACGAATGATATCGTTGATCAGCTTGTCAAGTTTAGCCACGGCTTTTTTTGATTCTGTTAAATCAACTTTTAGTCTTTTTTCTTCTTTTTCCAGGGATTTTACAACCGTGTTCTGTTTTTTCTTCAATCCATCCAGGTTATTTTTCTCGGACAGCTCCTCATTCAGAAGTTTGTTTTTTTCGTCTTTCTTGCCTTCAATTACCAATACTTGTTCGGCCAGTTGCTCCTGCACTTTCCTGATGACGGCGGCCTGTTCTTTGCGGGCCACGCCGTATTGCTCCATGTATTTGAACCGCATCGCCAGTTGATCGAATGTGCGGGCAGAAAAAAGAAACATGAGCTTGGAGACACCGCCACTTGTCTTGTATGCGGAGAAAACCATGGAACCATATTCGGCTTTCAGCCGGGAGAGATCGGACTGAAGCGCTTTCAGGATATCATTATTTTCATTGATATCCATGTTCATCAACTCTATTTCGGATTGAATGGAGAGGATCAACGCTTCCTGCTGACGGATGCGCTGGGTGAAGGCAAGTAACTCTCCGATGGAATTTTTTTTCTGCTGAGAAGTCTGGTTTAATATCTTCTCCGTTTCCTTGATTTTATCAAGGTTGTGTTGCTTTTCCTTCTGAAGTTCAGTCTTGTTACGCTGTGCGTAAGCACCACTAAAGCTTACAAGGAAAAAACAAACACACCATGCAAGCGGTCTACCTCCGGTCATATTTCCGCGGTATATTAAACGGAAACTTTAGCTCTTTATCTCCCACTTCTGCTTTATTGTATTCCAGTATAATGGTATTGTTTACCAGTCCGCTGCTCGTTTTGTAATTGATATTGATGGTACCGTTGAACGCGTAGGATTTATCCCCGACGGGCTGGAAGTTTTCATACGTGATAACGACGGAATTGCTGGTATTCGGTTCTTTCATTTCAACTTTCTCCAGTTTTTTACTGGCTGCGTTGATGAAATTTTTAATCATCACATTGGCCCGCTGTTGTTCCAGGATATTGTGACTGGGTCCCTGTGTGATCTTATCGTTCTCTGCCCGGGGAGAGATCAGGTTGCCCAAAATGGCGGCTTGAATGGTGAGGTAATTAATATCCATATTATACCGCTTTGAAAGTTCTTTATAATCGAACACATAATATTCCTTATCCACGGAACTGACAATGGTTACGGAATCCCGGTTAATCAATGCCCGTCCACCCTGCACACCGGCCAGCCCGGTAAAAGTCATCCAGATCACACTGTCTTTACGAATACGGATATGGGCTTTCACCCCTTGTTCTTTTTTTTCGTCGCGGAAGACCAGCTTGGCCTTGGCATGGAAGTAGTCAAAATTGATTTCTTCAATTTCAAGGGAAGGCGAAGGAGGCGGGATCGAAGGTGTTAACTTTTTGCTACAGGATAAAAGTAATCCTGCAAGGCCCACGAAGATCAAAGCCAGATGTTTCATGAAGGGGCTAAGATAGTGGATGCAATTAAAAAAAAATAGCGATTACCGTATCCTTAGTAAAGTCTCCTGTTGGCAATTTTCTTGTCAATAAGCTCGTGTTGTGTGGTCAATGAACGGGCTTTTTCCCATTGTGTCACAGCCCCCTCTACATCGCCCAACTGGAACAGTATGTCCCCGTAATGTTCAAATAGAGTAGAGGAAGGTCCCGGGAGGGCCAGTGCCTTTTCCATAATTTTCCGGGCTTCCTTGTATTTCTCCCGGCTATAAAGAACCCAGGCATACGTGTCAAGAAAGGAGGAATTGCCGGGTTGATTTTTTATCGCCAATGCAGCCATTCTCTCTGCACGCTCCAGATTTTCTTTCCGGAGGGCGAGGTAATAGCTGTAGTTGTTCAATACGAAGTCATTATTTGGATTGAATGCCAGCGCATCTTCATAGGCCTTGTCGGATTTGGCATACTCTTTTGTTCCGTTGTAAGCGTCTCCCAGCATGCTGTTGATGTCAGCTACGAGAGCGGCGTTATTAGCGGAGAGTTTTTTGGCTTGTTCCAGGGCATAGGCTGCCTGCCGGTAATGAGCCTTCCGTATGTTTCCATAGCCATTGAAATAATACAACATGGCCTGGTTGGGAAATATTTCAAGTCCTTGTTCTGAGTGAAAAATGAGGGAGTCAATCTTATTGCTTTCTGATTCCAGGGCCAGCAGGTTCTGCCAGGCTTCGAAACTGGTGGTGCCGTGTTGAACGGCGGACAAATATTCCTTTTCCGCCTCGTCTTTACGTCGGATGGCCATGTAAAAATCACCACCCACAAGATTGACATTGGGATCATCCGGGTATTGCTTTTTCAGCGTCTCAAGTAATGACAATGCAAAAGCTTCCATGTCCCCGTTGGCAAGACCCTTCTGTCGGTTCTGGGAGATTTGAGCATTGTAGGTACCCACCACAATGATTTTTGAGGAAACATCAATACCTGGATTTTTAAATGCTTCCTTCAGAATTTCACGCGCTTTAGTTTCTTCGCCGTTTTCGCGATACAAACTGGCGAGTAATATCTTGGTAGTGCCCGCTTCCGGATGCGTGATGAGATATTTTTCCAGTGCTTCGATTGCTTTTTTCTGCTGCCCTTTTTGAGCCAGGACTTCGGCAAATCCCATCACGTACCGTTCTTCATCGGGAAAAGCTTCGAGGAGTTTCTCCCCCTCCTCAATGGCTTCATTCACTTTGCCTTTTTCCAGATAGATTCTTTGCTTCTGGAGGGATGAAACCTCCGTGATGCCCAGTACGCTTTCGGCGCGATTATAAATTTTTATTGCTTCTTCAGGCTTCTTGTCGTACTGATAGATAGCCGCGAGGTCATACAAATATTCTTCTGTGCCCTTCACTTCTTTCATCATGGTCTCGAGCCATTGCTCTGCCTTGGGAAAATTATTGAGCGAGGTATAAATCGAGGAAGCCAGCAGGTAGAAATATTTATTTTTTTTGTCCAGCTTCAATGCCGTTTCTATGCTGATGGCAGCACGCTGCAAATCTTCATCTTTACTGCTCTTGGCAAGGATCTCGGCAATCTTATAATGAATGGTGGGATTTTCCGGATTGAGCTCCACTACGCGCGTGAAAGCCTCCAGTGATTTGGCGTAATCTTCGAGAATGAAATATTTTTCCCCTTCGGTGAAATAAATCTCAGCCCATAGCTTCATTTCACCCGGCTCTATTTCCGATCCTTTCTTTTTCCGGTCTCGCTGCGCCCATAACGAATCCGGAGTGGCCACAAAGAG
>DAOMZK010000177.1:0-5553 GCA_035438035.1 Cyclobacteriaceae bacterium
GGAGTTTGACGATGCCTTTGTCATCCATCCTTTCGGAAGAATCACACCCGAACTGCTGCACGAAAATGAATTCATCGGCGTACGCCGCCATGAACTGAACCAGTTCACGCTATACGCTCCTTACAAGGCTTTCAAAAATAAATTCGTCATCCTCCACCCTGTCACCTTTGGCGGAAAAACAGACTTCAATGTGCACCGCCTGCTGCGCGCCATCGATAACAACACGCTACTCAGTAAACTTCCTGTACATCAGCAAGGACATCCTGACGAAGTAATGGTGACTGAAGCTGAGTTGGAGAAATCTTTTGGACAATACCCGGAGATGATTCAAAACACGAAATGGCTGCTGGACCAGTGCTCGATCAACTTTAAACTCGGTGAAGACAAAAACAAGAAATATGCTACCGGCTCCGCAGAAAGTGACTGGGATCATCTCGTCACCAAATCGTGGGAAGGGTTTCAGGATCGTTATGACGTGGGAAACCCTGTGCTCCGTGAACGGCTGCAGCGCGAACTGAATATTATCAAACTAAAAGGCTTCTGCGCCTACTATCTCATCGCCTTCGATCTCATTTGTTTTGCGAAAGAAAAAGGATTTGACTACGTGGGGCGCGGCAGCGGCGCCAACAGCGTGGTGGCCTTTTGCCTCGGCATCACCAACGTCGATCCCATCGAACTGGATCTGTATTTCGAAAGGTTCCTGAACGCTGAACGCACCTCCCCGCCCGACTTCGACATTGACTTTTCGTGGGACAACCGCGATGCGGTCTATGATTACTTCTTTTCAAAATACGGAACAGATCATGTATGCCTGTTGGGAACGCATGTCACTTATCAGAAGCGATCAGTACTGCGAGAACTGGGAAAAGTCTTTGGCCTTCCCAAAGAAGAAATTGATTCTATCGTCGATGAACCCGACAGTCACAAAAGCAGGGACCACATCACCGAACTGATTTTCAAGTACGCCGAACACATCAAAGACCTGCCGGCCAATATTTCCATTCACGCTGGCGGTGTGCTGATCACCGAGAAGCCTATTTATGCTTTCACCGCCACCGAAATGCCGCCCAAAGGATATCCTGTATCCCAGTTTGAGATGCACAGCGCCGAAGACATGGGCATCTACAAATTTGACATTCTCAGTCAGCGGGGATTGGGCCACCTGAAGGAGGCGGCAGCCCACGTCAAACGAAATCGTGGAATCGAAGTGGACATCCATCGCTTTCATGATTTTAAGAAAGACGAGAAAATAAAAGAACTGCTGCGCAACAGCAAAGCCATGGGTTGCTTCTATGTAGAGTCGCCCGCCATGCGGATGCTGCTGGGCAAGCTCCGCTGCGAAGACTATCTCACCCTGGTGGCTGCGAGCTCCATCATCCGGCCCGGCGTGGCGCGCTCCGGCATGATGCGGGCTTACATCGAACGCTTTCACGCTACTCGCACCGGGGGAAAATATGAATCCATCCATCCGGCCATGGATGAGCTGATGAAGGAAACGTACGGCGTGATGGTTTACCAGGAGGACGTGATCAAGGTGGCCCATCACTTCGCCGGCCTCACCCTCACCGAAGCCGATGTGTTGCGAAGAGGTATGTCGGGTAAATACCGTTCGCGGGAAGAATTCAAGCGTGTGGAAGATCGCTTCTTTGAAAACTGCAAGGCGCGCGGTTATGAAAAACGTATCACCGACCGGGTGTGGTATGAGATCGAAAGTTTCTCCGGCTATTCCTTTGCCAAGGGACACTCGGCCAGCTATGCGGTGGAGAGCTATCAAAGCTTGTATCTCAAGGCGCACCACCCCCTGGAGTTTATGGTGGGTGTAATCAACAACTTTGGAGGGTTCTACCGCACGGAATTTTATTTTCATGAAGCCCGCATGAGCGGCGGCCGGATCGAAGCACCCTGTGTGAACCACAGCGGCCATCTTACCACCATTCACGGCGACCGTATCCATATCGGTTTCATCCACATCAAGAGCCTGGAGACAAAATTCGCCCGGCTGATTGGCGACGAACGGGGAAAAAACGGGGACTATAAAAGTTTCGATAATTTTTTGCGAAGGGTGCCTGGCGTGGGGATAGAACAAATCCGCATACTCATCCGCATCGGTGCCTTCCGGTTTACGGGGAAGACGAAACAAAAACTGCTCTGGGAAGCGATGCTGTTTTTTAGCAATGCCAAAGCCAAGCCCACTACTACTGTGGACCTCTTCGATACCGAACCCAAAGACTACCCGCTTCCTCCCCTGCAGCGCAACGACCTGGAAGATGCCTTTGATGAGATGGAACTTCTCGGCTTCCCGCTGTGTGATCCATTTAAACTGCTGCAGACAACAGATTACGGCGACGTACGGGCAAAAGATCTTTCATCAAAAATCAAAAAGCGGGTGCGCATTGTCGGCTACGTGGTGACAACCAAGGATACCGGAACGGTAAAGGGCGAGCTCATGCACTTCGGCACATTCTACGACGCGCAAGGGGAAGTTTTTGACACTGTACATTTCCCCGATGTGACGAAGAAATATCCGTTCCGGGGGCGGGGATTTTATGAGATGACGGGAAAGGTCACGGAGGACTTTGGCATTTATGCTATTGAGGTTTCAGCAATGACCAAACTCTCCATGGTACACAAGCGGCCGGAAAAAGCACTGCAGGAGGCTTCACTCAACCAGGGTGCCTGATTTTCCCGACAAACCTTTCAATATCACTTTTCAGATTCTCACTTGCTTTCAGCATAGAGATAAACGCACTCCCAATGATTGCTCCCGCACCGTGCTGACATGCTTTCTCAAAAGAATTGTGGTTTGAAATTCCAAAACCAATGAGAAAAGGATTTTTCAGTTGAAGCGATTTGAGATTTTTGAAATACATTGTTTGCTCTTCAGAAAAATCACTTTTAGCCCCGGTGGTGCTGGAAGAAGAGACAGCGTAGATAAATCCTCCGGTAGTTGCATCAATTTTACGAATGCGTTCTTCAGAGGTTGTGGGAGAAACGAGGAACACCATGTGCAAGCCATGGCCCTCCACTGATTTCTTGTATTCACTCTGGTATTCATCCAACGGCAGGTCCGGGAGAATTAATCCGTCGGCGCCGGCTTCTGAAACATCCTTACAAAAGGCATCGAAGCCATATTGGAGAACCGGATTGATGTATCCCATCAGCAGGATGGGCATTTTTACCGTTTTCCGGATATCTTTCAGTTGTTCAATCAATTTCTTTACTGTCATCCCATTGTCCAATGCTGCTTTGTTACTTTCCTGGATAACAGGACCGTCGGCAATGGGATCAGAGAAGGGGATTCCGATTTCGATGAGGTCGACGCCTGCCGCTTCGAGCGATGCAGCGATGGCTATCGTATCATCAAACTTTGGATAACCCGCTGTAAAAAAAACGGAAAGGATATGATCGTTTTTCCTGTTAAAAAGATCGGAGATGCGCGATTCCATCAGTGCAATGAATAGTTTTTTTCTCCTGATGTAACTTCAGTATCCAGGATGTTTTGCTTCGGTGGTAACGGACAAGTAGCAAATTCTGTAAAGGCGCAAGGGGGATTGTAGGCCTTGTTGAAATCCAGAATCGTATTACCATCAGCGTCGGGTTTCTTAACGTACACATACCGGCCGGCGCCATAGGTTTCCCCGGCATTGGTAGCATCGCCGAAGATGATAAAATATTCTTCACCCCCTTCATCCAATACATCCAGACGATAGGTTTTATCTTTTACCGCAAACACCAATGTTCCGGGAGAAGATTGTGGTGTTGTCTGTCCCAGCACATTGGTTATCGGAATAGTCCGTGCAGAGTCGGCCTTTTCAAATTTGGCCTCCAGTCTCCATTGCACGTCAACAGGATAACGATCAATTTCTTTAAAACTTTCTATCGCTGGACTTTTAAAATCCCGAAGACGGATTCCAAACTTCGTATCTCTTTTAATAACGAACCATTGCAGTGAGCCATAGTCCAGCACAACAGCGCGCGATGAGTCAGGATGGTATATGATTTTTTCATTTACGGGTTGACCATTGCTGGTGATGTCTACATTATCCGCCACATCAATCAACACGGTATTCATCTGTAGCATGAAGAAGCCTGCAAACTCAGGAATCTTCCCTGCAGGAAATACAATGCTATTCTTTTCTCCGCTTCCGAAAGTATTGATTCCATCGTTCAGCCAGTATAGTCCGGCGACGTTCAGCCAGCCGTTTGGACCTTTCAGATTCTCGACTCTCTTTTGGTGCCATGCTTCTATCTCGGCTGCATACGCAACCGGATCAACTTCTGCTTTTTTTGGAGTACAACTAATCAGCGCGACTATAACAATGATCAAGTAAATACTTTTCATATTTTCATTTGAGTTTATCCTAATCTTCCAATTAATATTTCCCCCATTTAATATAAGTTTCCAAATCCTTATCCCCTCTTCCCGACAAGTTAATCACTACGATATCATCCTTTTCAAACTCCATCTTCTTTAACATCGCCACCGCATGTGCGCTTTCGATGGCTGGAATTATTCCCTCTGTCCGACTGAGTTCAATACCGGCCTCCATTGCCTCATCATCAGTTGCATTCAGAAACTGAACGCGCCCGGTTTGAAAAAGGTGTGCGTGAACAGGGCCGATGCCAGGATAATCCAGCCCCGCTGAAATCGAATACGGCTCCACGACCTGACCATCGCCAGTCTGCATCAACAACGTTTTGCTACCATGCAGTACGCCTGGCTTGCCCAATACAGTCGTCGCGGCGGATTCTCCACTGTCAATTCCTTTACCGGCCGCCTCTACCCCCACCAGGTTCACATGCTCATCATTTAAATAATTGTAAAAGGCTCCAGCCGCGTTGCTTCCGCCACCCACACAGGCAATAACATAATCCGGAAACGGATTTCCTTCCTTCTTGAGTAACTGCGCTCTTATTTCCTCACTGATTACGGCCTGGAATCTCGCCACCATATCCGGATAGGGATGTGGTCCGACAACCGAACCAATGATGTAATGTGTATCCGTAGGGTTATTGATCCAATGGCGCATGGCTTCATTCGTGGCATCTTTCAAGGTCATACTTCCGCTGAGTGCAGGAATTACTGTCGTTCCCAGGATACGCATTCTTTCAACATTGGGCTTTTGCCGTTCCATATCATGCTTGCCCATGTACACCTTGCATTCCATTCCCATCAACGCTGCTACCGTGGCTGTGGCCACACCATGCTGACCGGCTCCGGTTTCAGCAATTATCTTCTTTTTTCCAAGGCGTTTGGCCAGCAAAATCTGACCAATGGTATTGTTGATCTTGTGTGCTCCGGTATGACACAAGTCTTCACGCTTTAAATAGATTTTCGATTTGTACCGCTCTGAAAGGCGGGAGGCAAAATACAAAGGTGTTGGCCGGCCTACATAGTCTTTGAGCAGTGTATGGAATGAATCCTGAAACTCCTTCTCCACAATTATGCGCAGATAATTTTGTCGGAGTTCTTCCACATTGGGATACAGCATTTCCGGAATATAAGCTCCTCCGAACTGTCCGTAGTAACCCGTTTCTGTCACAGCATACTTC
>DAOMZK010000178.1:0-5551 GCA_035438035.1 Cyclobacteriaceae bacterium
ACTCTTCGTAGTAAAGGTTAACGGGCTTTTTTATTATTCATTTTACTATGATGTTCGTTTAGGGTTCGTCGGGGCAAGCCCTTATACCTATTATTTAGTCTGGTTTTCCTGAGGCATTCAGCGTGCACAAGTCATGATTGTTGACGTTAGAACCTCATGATTTATTATGTCTATATAATTGAATCCGAGACTTCTCATAAATGGTATATCGGATTTACCTCGGACCTGGATGCCAGGCTGGCAAATCACAACCATGGATTGAACGCTTCGACCAAAGGGCGTGGCCCCTGGAAATATATTTTTCAGCGTCCGGTCGAGGGTAGAAAACAAGCAAGAGAATTTGAGAAATACCTAAAGGCTGCCCGTAACAAGAGTTTTATTAGAAAGAAATTCGAGGAATTCTTTCTCCTGGCTTGCCCCGACTACGCGAGACGCTACGTCGGGGCCTTTTTCTTCTGCGGGATTTTACTTGTAGTCTTATCATAATCATTTTTTCTGCTCGATCATCACTTTATCAATCTTTCCAGTGAATTTCGATGACCCACCATAGTCAGCCACGAATGTACCCTCGTCCACACCTACATCGGCAAGGTCATCCACCGAGAATATTCCAGGCTGCGTTCGTGCGATGCGACCTACAGCGATTTTGCTGCCATCGGCTGTGATGGCACCCACGCCGCCCTTTCCTGGACCGCCTCCATCGTATTTAAAGTCATAGACAATCTTGTGTTTGCCTGGCTTGAGAGCCTGGCTGGCGATGATTTGCGTGGATTCCAACCCGAGAAAATTATAGCTAAAGGCAGGCTTACCATTTTTTAAATAGAAAGTAAATCCTCCAAAGCGTCCACCCTGGCACACAATTACGCCATTTCCATTCGCACTGACTTCCACATCGGCTGTAATGGTGTAGGCGGTGTTTCGGAGGTCAATAAAAATATCCACACCCATGCCTTTCATCCCATCCCCGTATGTAACCGAAGTTCTTCCTTCCATGATAGTGGGCCGACCCATAGCCGTTGCACTCATTCGCTCAAACGTCCGGTCGTCCACCGGCAATACATGATGCTTCTCCGCTTCTTTCATAAACAGGTCTTGCATGGCCTTCAGTTTATCCGGATTTTGTGCGGCCATGTCGTTTGAAAGACTGAAGTCCTCCGCAGTATTGTAGAGGTTCCATTGATCTTCAGTCAAGGAGTGGTAAGCAGCGGGCAAATAAGGTGCCTTGTGTATGGTGCGGGCCAGCCATCCATCCTGGTACACTGCCCGGTTGCCGAACATTTCAAAATATTGGACATTGTGTTTCTCGGCAGCAGTGGCATCGTTGAATGAATAAGCAAAGCTGGTACCTTCAATAGCATCCTGGGTTATACCATTCACAATCTTTGGCGCCGGTATCCCTGCGATTTCATAAATCGTGGGTGCAATGTCAATCACATGCGAGAATTGTGAACGTATTTCTCCTTTGGCTTTGATACCATTGGGCCAATGGATGACCATGCCGTTGCGGGTGCCACCAAAATCAGAAGCCACCTGCTTGGTCCAGGTGAAGGGAACATCCATCGCAACGGCCCAGCCTGCTGCAAAGTGTGGATAAGTGCTTTTCGACCCCCACTCATCAATATGCTTCAACATGTCTTCCACTTTCTCCGGGACTCCATTGAAATAAGTCATCTCGCTAAACATTCCGTTCATCTGGCCTTCGGCGCTGGCACCATTGTCGCCTGCAATAAATATGATGATGGTGTTATCCAGTTCTCCCGTTTCTTCCAGGGAGGTAACCAATCGTCCGATTTCATAATCGGTATGTGAGGCAAACCCGGCATACACTTCCATCTGGCGGGCAAACAGTTTTTTTTCATCGGCAGAGAGCGCTTCCCAATCTCTTATTTCTGCCGGTTTGGGTGCGAGTTTAGTAGTCTCCGGAATGATTCCCATGGATTTCTGGCGTGCAATCGTTGCTTCGCGCACCTTATCCCATCCCATGTCAAATTTGCCTTTGTACTTGTCTACCCATTCCTTAGGAGCATGGTGTGGGGCATGGGTTGCACCCGGCGCATAGTACATGAAGAAAGGTTTGTCAGGTGAAAGAGCCTGCTGGAAGTTCATCCAGGAAATAGCCTGGTTGGTCATGTCCGTGGTGAAGTGGTAGTTGGGATCGCTCGGCGTTTCCACCAAGGTTACACCATCATAGATAAGAGGTGCCCATTGATTGGTTTCTCCACCCAGGAAGCCATAGAATTTTTCGAAACCTGAGTGTGAGGGCCAACGGTCTTGCGGTCCGTTGTTGGAAATTTCCCAAGGTGGCACCTCATGGCACTTGCCAAACTGGGATGTATTGTATCCGTTTTGCCTTAGCACTTCGGCCATTGGCGTTATGGTTTGTGGTCTCACGGCGTTGTAGCCAGGGTACGTGCTCGCCAATTCTGTAATCACACCCATATTGTTGGAATGATGATTATAGCCAGTGAGTAATGCTGTGCGGGTAGGCGCACACAGTGCGGTGGTATGAAACCGGTTATAACGGAGACCATTCTTGGCCAGTTTATCCAGAGTAGGCATGGAAATCGGGCCACCAAAACTTTCAGAAGCACCAAAGCCCATGTCATCTATCAGTATAACAATGACATTGGGTGCACCTTTGGGTGCCTTTACCTCAAACCGCGGCGGTGGTGTGGCTTTGCGTACGTCCAACTCAGTGTAAGTCTGACGGGATGGTTCCTTGATGGGAAGGGAAGTTCGATCAAACTCACCTGGTTGATTGACTGGTTCGCTCTTTTGTTGTGTTTGCTGACAACCGAATGTAATGAGCGTGACAGCCGCAAGGAAAAGTAATTTTTTCATTTGAGTTGAGGGATTTGATTACGGCAGGGAATTTAGCAATTTATCAGGCAACTTAGTCTGGAATAGGGCGGTTGTGATTACAGGTGTCCTTTCTTGAGGCTCCTCAGGGATTAACGCTTTGGAAAATTGAAGGGCCAAACGGCATTAGAGACCAAACCGATATTGCACTCCCGTCATCACTTGTGTCCGGCTGCCGAGAAATCCATATTCCAGACGGACCATCAAATGTTTGTTGAATTGAAATTGTCCACCTACGACAAAATTCCATGGATCTTTGAGTCGCTTGTCCATGGAGTATTGGACAGTTGAAGTAGTTATAGTATTCACGGCGCCATCTGCTGCATTCAATATTTCTCCAGCCCTGCCCAACGCTGCATTCGCAGTTTCATATTTGGCCTTGTTTACCGGGTTATTTTGTTCCGGCGACGTCAAGGAAGCCCACCAGGCATCAACCTGTTGTTGTGCATCTCCAACTTTCTGAATACCCTGGTCAATTTTAGATGATATTTCAGCGCCTCCTCCCGGGAATACTTCTGAAAGATTGATGGAGCCGTTGGTTTCACTGTTGAGCGCAACACGAAATCCACCCGCCCATAAGGCAAAATTTTGTTCCGGTTTTTTAAGGTTGAATTTCTTGCCGAAACGTGGGCCAAATACGAAGGTTCTGGCCGGTTTACTCAGTTGGGGCACATCCGTCCAGGCAACGTTTAAGTCAAGTGCAATAAAGCCACCGCCTACACCAATGGTCGGGGTTATGCCCAGTCCAAATGTGGTGGTTTTGAAATCAACCACGGTGCCGGTGTGGAGAATTTCTTTCTCAATGCCAGATTCATCGGGCACCCAAACACCAAAATTTACTGAAGTAGATGCCTGGCTGGTACCGAGGATGCCATACACATTCAGAAAGGGGAACAACCAAATATCAGGCCGTACCGTCACGGCACTGGCAAGAGCCTTCGCTTCATCAAATCGAATGATGCCATCCAGGTTGTACTTGGGACCGTTATTAAATCCGACCGTGAGATTTTCAAGAATCAAAGCTGACTCTGATCCAAAATATTGAACACTGATCCCTGCCGAATACGGCAGGCTGTACCCGGCTTTGGTGGCCTTGTCACCCCAGATTGGCAAGGAGTAGGGATAGTCAGACTTCTTTAAGCTGTCTTTCAACGCTTCGTTCTTTTTGCCTACTTCCTTGTTGGTGAATACCTGGGCAAGCGTACTTGCATGGCCCAGGGTAGTCAAAATAAAAATTACCATCAGATGTAATGGTCTGATTGATCCATACGATTTGGCATCAGATTTTGCGTTCATAAGATTTGTGTTTATATATTCTTTTGTAAGCCTATATTAATTTGCTTTTTCATTCGATTCCCGTTCCCTGGCTTTTCCTACTCCGATCGGTATACCGATGACCACATAGAGTGACCGGTTTGCCATGGGGCTTCCTGTGTTATCAATAACCACATCGACCAGGCCATAGTAGTACCGAACCCCCAGGTTCATTCCGTTGCCTTTCATAAGCCGATATCCGATTCCCGCGGTCATGCCTGCATCGAGGCGATGAAATTCATCGCGAATTTCTCTACGATAGGTTACTTCATTTCCCTGAACTGTGTTAGTGAATTCATCATAGGCTTTGTAAAGTAGCCCGAGTTGAGGTCCAGCCTCCGCATAGAAATGATTTCGAAAATTGTATTTGAGTAAAATGGGGACGTTGAAGTAATTTAGTTTTCGGTCTACTGAACCCCCCGCAAAAGTATTGTCAAGGTCTGACTGACCCAATGAATATACCGGCAGATTTCCTGCGCCCATGTTTGATTTTACGATTACCCCGGTATGAATCATCCAGGGTTCTTTTTTAAGTTTGATATCAAAATAGAAGCCCAGGTTAAAGCTGGATAACAGATCACTTTGTTTTAACCCGCTCTGATCGGAAAGGTTTAAGCCTCGATCGAGTCCAAATTCCACTTTGCCAGAGTTTAGCTTGTCGCCGAGTACCAGGGAGATGAGTACCTGGCTTTTTGCCGGAATGTAAATCTGACTTGCTATAAAAATAAAAAGTACTCTTGGCCAGCGCAGATGTTTCTGTTTAAGCACGTTCATCTTCTATTTTTTATTGCATGTTAAAAACTATTTTTTCTGATCGCAACGTTTCCTCCGCCAGAGCTGGATTAATACTGAACACCGCATCATAATGTGATAGATGAATCTTTCCCGTAAGATCATCTACGAAATGCGAACGCTTTAACCGATCCATTACAGGACCCTTTATTTCGGAAAGATGAAACATGATTCCACCATCTTTGAGTCGTAGATTGATTGCTATAAGGCTTTCCAAACCTGAGATATCGATAGTGTTCACGGCAGGGCATTCGAGGATTACATGTTGAATTTTGAGGTTGGCAGCGACAGCTTCGTTAATATATTCTTCAACAAATCGTGCATTGGGAAAAAACAGACTTTCATCCACACGGATTGAAAGTATGGCAGGATCCGTAACCACGCTGTGACGTTTTACATTTCGAAAGGTTGCCGTTCCCGGAAGTTGACCCACGATGGCGATGTGTGGTCGCGAAGCACTATACAAGTGAAGCACGATGGAAAGAATAACACCGGCAATCAATCCGGGTTCAATACCCATAATCAAAGTAACGAGAATCGTAACCACCATCGCTGCGAAGTCCACTTTGGAGAAAACCCACGCATG
>DAOMZK010000179.1:0-5541 GCA_035438035.1 Cyclobacteriaceae bacterium
GATCGCGATCATATCAACATGCGTATTTCTAAAGAATATATTCAATATGGTAAAGGTTTTGAGCGGCTTGTCTATTTCATCATAGGATTACCCCAGCAACGCGGAAAATTCTTGAACAACACCACAGGAACTTCTTCGACTGCAGGGAAGTTCAGCAGTTCTTTTGCTTTGGGCTCAGGAATATTTGAAAAGGATCTGTCTTATAGTAAACGCTTAAGAGCCAAAGCGTTTTCAGCCTATTCCTTTGGTCAACGTAAACCAGGCGTCAGTCAAACGGTGTCGGTACGATCACCATATATTTATGCAGAGGGAAACTGGGTCGATGATATGGAACTCGCCGCTGCGAATCTTTATGTTTTGTCGGGAAAGGAGGAATATCGACGAGCTGCATTTCAATTTGCAGAACAGGAGCCCATTACACCCTGGCTTGGAAAGGACACAGCAAGTCATTACCAATGGTATCCTTTCATTAATGTTGGACATGCTGAAATGGCCAGAAATCAGAAGGGGGCGCAAAAAGAAATACTCGTGAAATATTACCGTGAGGGGATCGATAGAGTCTGGCAGAAAGCCAAGGCCAACGCATTCTATCGCGGTGTTCCTTTCATCTGGTGCAGCAATAATTTAACAGTGTCTTTCGCTATTCAGTGCTATTGGTACAGGATGCTTACCGGTGATAATATATTTTCGGAATTGGAACAAGCGAATCTCGATTGGATATTCGGCTGCAATCCCTGGGGCACAACGATGGTGTATGGATTACCTTCATGGGCCGATACCCCCGTTGATCCGCATTCTGCCTTCACTCATCTGAAGAACTATCCGATCGATGGAGGCCTTGTAGACGGTCCTGTGTACACTAAAATTTTTAAAAGCCTGATTGGACTGCAGTTGACCCATGAAGATGCTTATGCCGAGTTTCAAAGCGACCTGGCCGTTTATCATGATGACTATGGAGACTACAGTACGAATGAGCCGACAATGGATGGAACCGCTTCGCTCATCTACCTGATGGCAGCGAAAGAAGCGGAAGCCAATCCACGAAACTCAAAATTCACCTATGATCACGGTGCAATTGTCCGTGGCGACACCACGCAAAAGAAAATCGCCATTGTATTTACCGGGGATCAATTTGGCGATGGCGGGAAGTCCATTACTGAAACATTGAAGTCGAAAAGGGTAAAGGCTTCGTTTTTCCTTACCGGGAATTTTTACAGGAATCCCGAATTTGCCACGTTGATCAAAGATTTGAAAGCCGGAGGACACTATCTTGGAGCACACAGTGACAAACATCTTTTGTACTGTGATTGGAGTCGCAGGGATAGCTTGTTGGTGAGTCAACAGGAATTCAATTATGATTTGCTGACGAATTATTCAGAGGCAAAGAAATTCGGAATAAAGAGAGAAAATGCACCTTACTTTCTTCCCCCGTTCGAATGGTATAATGATGAAATTACCGGCTGGACATCCGCACTCAATCTCCAGTTGATAAATTATACACCTGGAACGCTGAGTCACGCCGATTACACGACGCCTGAAATGCCTTCCTATCGAAGCAGCGAAGTGATTTTAAATTCAATTATTGAGAAGGAAAAGAAATCAGGGTTGAATGGGTTCATTCTACTAATGCATATTGGAACCGATGCGGCGAGAACAGATAAGTTTTATTCGAAGTTGGATGGACTTTTGGAGAATCTGAAATTGAAGAAATATAAGTTGGTGAGAGTAGATGAATTGTTGGGAATTAAGAGATAAGAGATAAGAATTAAAAGTTAAGAGTTATGGTGGTTGATATGAGAAATTGGATACGGTTGGGCATTGTTATATTGGCCGGGATTGTGGCGGCCTGTGCACCGAAGCATGAAGATGCAAGGAAATGGTATAAGGGAAATCTACACACGCATTCGTACTGGAGTGATGGGGACGAGTTCCCGGAGATGATTATGGACTGGTATAAAAGTCATGGTTATCATTTCATTGGTTTATCTGATCACAACACTTTTGCAAAAGGAGAGAAGTGGGTAAAAATCCAGCATAGCAAATTGTATGAAGATGGATTCGCTGAATACCTGGCCAAATTCGGTCCGGATTGGGTCATTTATCGGACTGACAGTGAGCGTATTACCGTCAAGTTAAAGACCCTTGCAGAATATCGGCCGCGATTTGAAGACACAGGCTTTATTATGATTCCTTCGGAGGAGGTTACAGCAAAACTGGATAAGAAACCCATTCACATGAATGTGACCAACATTCGGACTTTGATTCTCCCACCCCAGGGAAGCACGGTGCTGGAGATCATGCAGAAGAATGTAGATTCAGTTTACGCACAGCGTCAACGTACGGGTGTTCCCATGTTTCCCCATGTCAATCATCCCAACTTCTATTATGGTGTCTCCTTGCAAGACCTGATCGACTTGCGCGGTGAACGCTTCTTCGAAGTTTATAACGGTCATCCCCTGGTAAGAAACTATGGTGATTCGCTGCATCCAGGCACAGAGGAAATGTGGGATAAAATCAACATTGCTTACCTGAAGCGCAACCAACCCTTGATGTACGGCCTGGCGACGGATGACAGTCACAACTACCATCAATTTGGTGCTGCCTACAGCAACGCAGGCAGAGGCTGGGTAATGGTGCTGGCAGATTCCCCCAAACCGGGCTCGCTGATACAGGCATTAGAAGTGGGAAATTTTTACGCATCAACCGGAGTGACGCTTGAAAAGTTGGAACAAAGTGACCATTTGATTTCAATAAAAGTAAAAGCTGAACCAGGAGTCAAATACACAATTGAATTTATCGGTGCAAAAAAAAATACTGAAGAGACTACAGTGCTCTCGAAGACAGTAGCCACTGAGGCCAACTTTCAACTGACTGACGAATATCAATTCGTTCGGGCCAGGGTTACTTCAGATAAACTAAAACCCAATCCTTATCAGGAGAGGGATTTTGAGATGGCGTGGACACAGCCGATGGTAAAGTAATATTTCGCCAAATGTGATTCTGATTGCGCACTATTGATCAGATTAACAACAAAAAAATTGCCAAATCATTCAGCTTGACAATTTCTTAGGCTAAATGAAATAATCACAAGTCACTCTCCTTTACATTAAACGTATCACCCTGCTTCACATCTCCCGATCTAAATCCTCTGCTGAACCACCTTACCCGTTGTTCAGACGTACCATGCGTAAATGAATCGGGTGTGACGCGACCTTGAAATTGTTTCTGCAGCCGGTCGTCGCCAATTGCGCTGGCGGCATTAATGGCTTCTTCAAAGTCGCCCTGCTCGATGATGTTGCTCATGGAATTGGCATGGTTGGCCCAAACGCCGGCAAGAAAGTCGGCTTGCAGCTCGAGCCTGACGGAAAGTTTGTTGTATTCTTCTTCGCTGAGATCAGCTTGTGCCGCATGGACTTTCTCAATGATACCCAGCAAATGCTGTACATGGTGTCCCACCTCATGGGCAATAACATAAGCCTGGGCGAAATCTCCAGGCGCATTGAACTGATCTTTCAGCTCACTGTAAAAGCTCAGATCGATGTATAATTTTTCGTCCTCATTGCAATAAAACGGGCCTGTTGAAGCACTGGCTGAACCGCAGCCGGATTGCACTTCGCCGGTGAACAGGACGAGGGTAGGATTTCGATAAGCGGGCATCAGATCGTGCCACACGTCTTCCGTATCGGCAAGGACAACTTTTACAAAATGCGACAGTTCTTCCTCTTCAGGCGGAGATTCATAGGGAGTACCTGTCGAAATCGTTTGGTCGTCGGTCGGGATATCTTGCAATAATGCAAGGGGATTCTGACCGGTAATCAGCCCGAAGATCACCACAATGGCGATAAGACCAAGGCCACCTTTGATGGGCAAGCCTCCAAATCCACCACCACCTGAACTACCCCGTTGATCATCAACATTTCCACTTTCACGTCTGCCACGCCATTGCATATCTGTGCATTTATTTGAACACAGAGCAATATACAAAGCCGAGAATGATTTCTGAGAGCTGATTGTTGAACTTTGAGCGTTGATGTTAACATCATTCAAAAATCACCGATCAAGAATCAGCATCAGAAATCGGCTTTTACTACTCATTCCGTAACGACGTTGACGGGTTGGCATGCGCCGCACGCAAGGCCTGCATACTTACAATGGAAAGGGCAAAGAGCAGAGCAATGAGTCCGGTGAGCGGGAATACCCACCAACTTATGCCCGTACGGATAGGATATCGCTCCAGGAACCAACTCAGTAGATACCAGGCCACGGGAGCAGACACCACAAATGAAATGATTACCAGACGTGAGAAATCCTTTGACATCAGGCCAACAAGCGAAGGAACAGATGCACCCAATACTTTTCGTATGCCAATCTCCTTTGTGCGTTGTTCAGCAGTGAATGAGGCCAGCCCAAAAAGTCCAAGCCCGGTGATAAGAATGGTTAGCCCGGCGAATAAGCTTGCCAATTTGCTGATGAGATTGATGGTGGTGAATTTCTTTTGGAACTCCACGTCAGCAAACCGGTATTCAAAGGGATAGGCTGAAGCATACTTCTCGAACACTTTTTTTACTTTTTCAATGGAAGTCTGCAAATCACTGGTTTTATTTAGACGGACAGACACAGAATTAATCCAGTTCGGGTCGAGGATAGCAAAGAGCGGTTTCACTTCAACATACGGAGAGCCCATCAACGCATTGTCCATGATGCCAATAAGTTTACGGGTCTTGCCCCACAGCGGAAGCTCGGTACCGATAGGATCTTTCAAATTCATCAGGTCTGCTGCTGTCTTGTTAATAATAATGGCCATGGAATCGCTTTTAAAGTCTTCTGAAAAATCACGGCCCTCCAGCATTTTTATTCCCATTGTTTTGGTGTAATCGTATTCAGTGGCAATGGTGGTGAAAATAACCCGTTGGTCTTCGGGTTTTCCCGGCCAACCAAGGAAATTATTTGAATTGATGTCCGTTATCTGGCTATTGGCGCGGGTTACCGCTTCGACAACTCCCGTCTCTAATAGCTCAAGCTTAATCGACCGGTAATTCTTTTTTATCTCTTCAGAGTAATCTATGGCCATGAGGTTTTCCTGGTTATAACCGAGAGAGCGGCCTTTCACCAACTGTATTTGTTGATAAATGACGATGGTACCGATGATCAGTAATATGGAGAATCCAAACTGCAAGGTTACGAGCACTTAGCGTGGTGTGCTGGCGCCTTTGCCAATATTGGGTTTGCCCTTCAAAACTTTGACAGGCTGAAAGGAAGAAAGATAAAATGCGGGGTAGCTGCCGGCAAAGAAACCGGTAAGCAGGATTAATGCTGCTGAAAATAGCCAAAACTCAGTCGATTGATAGTTGATGACCAGTTGCTTGTCGACCAGCGTGTTATAGCTGGGGAGAAGCAGTTGAGCGAATAGTATGGCGAATGCAAAGGCGAGGAAAGCAAGTACCGTAGATTCGCCCAAAAATTGCATCACTAGCTCAACGCGGCCTCAAGCTGTATGTTGTCAAAATGAATGATGACAATGAGTTTGTCGGCAGCATTGTT
>DAOMZK010000180.1:0-5521 GCA_035438035.1 Cyclobacteriaceae bacterium
AATCAAACGCTGCAATTATCTGCAAATCCAAATCCCTGTAGAGATCAAATGGTCGTTGATTTCTCGCTGACCCTACCGGGATTGGTGACGTTAAATATTTATGATGTAACAGGAACAAAACGTAAAGCCGAGGTAAAAAAGAATTTATCACCAGGTGGACACGATATGAGTGTTGATATATCTACTCTTCCTTCTGGCATTTATTTCCTGCAGCTGGCGGGCGCGGGACAACTGCAAACCATCAGGATAACGAAGGAATAGGGATTAAAAATGGAAGGACTGATATTTCGATTGTGGTATTAGCTATGCGCTAAACATGACAAAATCCCTGAATTCAGGGATACCCTGAGCAATGGAATCCTTTTATATTTGAAAGATGATTATTTGCTAAACTCAGTTTGTAAGTTCAATGAATAACGCTATTCTTGAAAAGAAGGTCAAAGCCTATTCAGCCCTTGCGGGGTGTATTATTGGTAGCTTTGACATTGCGCAGGGACAGGTGGTTTACACGGATTTGACAACTGATGTAGTTATTCAGGGTGATGGCATGTATGAGCTCGACCTTAACAATGATGGTGGCGCAGATTTTTATATTACAGTGTACGAAGAGTATAACTGGACATGGGGCACCAATCATACCGCTACTGTTTCAATTCTCGGCAATTCTGTAGCTAATTCTTACAATTTTCCTGGAGCTTTTGATTTTGGGGATACCATTGGTCCCAATCTTACCTGGGAAGGTAACGATGTTCTCGCTCATAATTTTGATTTCTTCGGAGGAGGAACCTATTCTTCATCCACTTCAGGTAATTGGATAAATGCAATTCAAAAATTCCTCGCTCTGCGTTTTACGAGCAATGGTGCACAACATTATGGCTGGGCAAAATTATCTGTATCAGTAGTTGCCAACAAGGTTACCATTCATAGTTATGCGTATGAAACAGTGCCAGATTCTTCCATAACTGCCGGGGAAAAAGCATGTCCTCCTTATTATTTGGATGCTGATGGAGATTTCCATGGTTCCTCTGCAGATCCGGGAATGGTTCTCTGCTCAGATCCCGGCCTGGGCTATTCGAAAAGTAATGCTGATTGCGATGATACTAATACGGAAATTGTGCCGCGTTCTCCATTGATTGCATGGGAAAAATCCTTTGGAGGAACAGGTAATGATAATCCACAATGCATTCTACAGACTTCCGATGGAGGTTTTGTTATTGCCGGCAGTACCTATTCGGCAGACGGAGAGGTTACAGGAAATCATGGATCGTGGGATTGCTGGATTGTAAAACTTGACACTGCTTCAAATATGCAATGGCAAAAATGCCTGGGAGGAAGCAATCCCGATTATGCAAACAGCATTTTGCAAACAACAGATGGAGGATTTATTGTTGCAGGTGCTGTATTATCAAATGACGGGGACGTAACAGTAAATAATGGCGGATACGATTACTGGGTTGTGAAACTTGATAGTAATGGTGCAATTGAATGGCAAAAAAGTTATGGGGGAGTAAAAGATGATATGGCTTATTCCATTAGTCAAACACAGGATGGAGGATTTATTTTAGGAGGATATTCCTCCTCCAATAACGGTGATGTTTCAGGAAACCACGGCAGTGAAGATTATTGGATTGTAAAACTGAGCCATATTGGGGATCTGGAGTGGCAAAGAAGTTTAGGTGGCACCACCACTGATAAATTGTACTCTGTTCAAGAAACCACAGATGGAGGTTTTATTGCCGGAGGCTACAGCCGCTCATATAACGGAGATGTTTCCGGTAATCATGGTCAAAGTGATTTCTGGATTGTAAAACTTGGAAACACAGGCAGTTTGATATGGGAGCAATCTCTTGGCGGTGATGATGACGATGAAGCATATTCCATCATGCAAACCAATGATGGTGGTTATATTGTTGGAGGGAACAGCAGATCGAATAATGGAGATGTTTCAGGCAACCATGGATACATCGACTATTGGGTTGTAAAACTTGATGCCACAGGAAATATTGAGTGGCAGAAATCATTGGGAGGTAGTGATGCCGACTGGGGCTATTCTGTTAGACAGACTAATGATGGTGGATTTGTTGTGGCAGGTTCGGCTTATTCCAGTAATGGCGATGTGTCGAAGCATTTTATGGGCAGCGATTATTGGATTGTAAAGTTGGGGGTTAATGGAAATATAGAAGGGGAGAATTCTTTTGGAGGAAATAATTCGGAAGCAGTTACATCTATTCAGCAAACAAGTGATTCAGGATTGATAGTAGCGGGATATTCCGGTTCTCCTGATGAAGAGATTGGAAACAATATTGGCGGCAATGACTTTTGGATTGTAAAACTGCATCTTCCGCCCGGAGGAATCGAAATATGCAACCATGTGGATGATAACTGTAACGGAACAATTGATGATGGGCTGATATTTTCTACGAGCTTTATCGATAGTGATGGAGACACCTATGGTAACCCTGATAGTTCCGTATTTGATTGTGTAATACCTACAGGATTTGTTCCTGATAACAATGACTGCGACGATTCGAATGCGGATGTCAACCCGTCTGCAACTGAGATTTCGATCAATGGCATTGACGATAATTGCAACGGATACACCGATGAGTTTCCGACAGGTTATTTAACCACAATGAATGAAGAGACTTCATTTATGATATTTCCTAACCCAAGTGCCGGTAAGTTTATGATTGATTTAACAATTAATAATAATGAAACTGTTGAATCAGTCATTGAAGTGATCAACTTATTGGGACAGACCATTTATTCAGCGAAGGCAATGCTGAGGGATGGGAAATTGAGCCGGGAAGTAACATTACCGTATGAAGCGCTTAACGGAGTTTATCTTTTGAAGGTGAGTGCGGGAGGTCATTTATTTACTACACTCGTCAAGTTGGAGGATGTAGAATGATCGCCTCTTCATTATAATGATGATCAAAACCTTAAGATTGTTTTTTATCGAGATAATCAATTATTCAGATTGATAAAAAGGACTAACCTTTTCGAAGTAGGCTGCGGGATCGAGCTGTTCGGATCCGCAGGCCACTTGTTTCACGACGAGCTTGATTTTCGCCGTATCGACACCAGCGCCAATGGTCAACGACAAACCCGAGCGTTTTTCATTACCGTCCGATTGTGTGGGCGGCGATTGCGTCGGTGTCGATGGACTGGGTCCGCCATCTTCACAGGCAGCAAAGAAGAGTGAAGTGGCCATACAGAACGAAAACGCAAGCGTGGAAGAGAATCGAACGTTTCTCATGACAACACCGTCCTTCGATTCCCGCCATTGCATCCTCCGGGCCAACCGCTTTTTCTGCCGAAATCAAGCCACAATCGCCGTCGTCACGCGTTACGTTGCGCAAAACCTTGCTCAATCACCGTTTTTGTACGACCCTCATCGAGCACCACTTTGCGCAACTCTTTTTTTCACGTGGACTTGCCCCAACGGGGAGGAACTGACACATGCACCGTATCGTCGAAATCATCAAGCTTCTCGGCTCCATTTCGTTCGCACTCGTGTCTGTTGGATGCAGCGATTTACCCCCACCGACCAATTTCCCTCCTGTATCTGACGTCGTCGGTTTTTCCGCCGCCTCCGACATTGCTGTAGGACGATTTCTCCATGCGTCCGTAGCCCTTCCCGATGGCCGCGTGATCATTAGCGGTGGGTTCGTCGGGCCCGGGCAAGAGGCTCAAACAAGTGTCGAGATCTTTACGCCAAGCGCCAATCTCTGGGCCGGCGGACCGACCATGAAAGACCCGCGGTATGCGCACCAAGTCGTGGCGCTTCCCGACGGCCGCATTCTCGCGATGGGCGGCCAAAACCTCTCCGGTTATCTTGCCACCGCAGAAATCCTCGATATCAACAAGCCTTCGAGCACCTGGGAGAAAACCAATCCCATGCGCGAATCTCGGATTCATTTCACGGCTACAGCCATTAACTCCGAAAACATCGTCCTCATAGCCGGAGGAGTCTCCGACGTATTGGGCCGAAGCGAATGGTTCGCGGGGGCGACGGCTCAATGGTTGCCCGAAGGCATGCCCCAGCCCATGCTGCAGTCGCGCTCGTATCACGCGTCCGTTCGCCTTCAAAGCGGAGCGGTGCTCGTCGCCGGCGGGCTGGCCCAAATCGACGCCGATCCAGAAATAGACTACCTGGACACGACCGAGCTATTCGATCCGGCGACCGGCACATGGACCGCAACAGGGAGTATGCGCACACCCCGCGCCACGTATACGCTTACGCTTCTGCCGGATGGTCGCGCGATTGCCGTCGGGGGCACGACGGATAATGGCGTCGCGCTAAGCAGCGCCGAAGTTTATGACCCGATATCGGGTTCGTGGACGGAGACCGAACCCATGGCCAATGCTCGGACAGGGCATCAAGCCACGGTCCTCGTCGGAGGGCGCAGATTGCTCGTCACCGGGGGTTACGGTGACGTCACAGATCCGATCGCGGTCGCGGAAATCCTCGATATAAAAACAATGCAATGGGCGCCGGCCGGGAACCTCGTGGCCCCTCGCTTCTTGCATACGGCCCACCTGGTGGAGAGCGACGGCCGCGTACTCTTGGTTGGCGGCGTCGACAGAGAAGTCATCGGCACGCCCGCGACCGTCCGGAAAACGGAGTTGTTCACGCCCCCTTGCGCCTCGAACCTGGAATGCGTCGAGGGCCATTATTGTGCCGTCGAAGGCGTCTGCGTACCCAATATGCATTAATTGAATTGATAACGCGCCGATATCTGCGGCACGAAAACCGCAAATGCACCGTTCGACCGTTCTCCCGACGTCACCCCCGATTCTGGCGCACAGGCCGCCGAACTCTCCGCAGCTTGCGTGCACAACGCTGGATTAATGGGCAAAAGCCGCCTTTCCCCGAAACTCGCCCCCGGCAACGTCGATACGAACACCCCCAGACCTGCACCAAGGACCACGCCGCCAAACGTTGCTTCCATCGTCACCTCGGGCGCAACGAGAAGCGAGGCAGTTCTCACCATCGGTTGCTCTTGGCCAACGACCAAGGCAGCCGTTGATCGTGTCGCCATTGCGTCACCGCTCATCGCATTCGACACATCGGCGGACAGTCCGGCAATTGCAAATCGCCCAACGACCGCAAAACGTTGGGCAAACGGAAATCGAGCGCTCACGCCCAAACCAGCGAAGGGCCCAGACAATGATATTTTTTGATGCAATCGGTACGTCACGTCATATTCCTCCGCTGCTCCGAACTTATCCGCAACATCACGCTGAAATGCCGAGGTCAAACCCAAATATCCCCCGGAAAGCTCCACGGAAAAGATCGCCCCCTCGCGATAGGCCATTCGCGCGCCAACGAGCCCACCATTGATCATTGGGCAGTTTGCCCCACACGTGGCCGCAGCTTGCCGTTCAGCGTCGCTGCCGAGCGATGAGCCTCCCGCATAACCCAGAAAAACTCCCACGGAAAAACTGCCCGGTTTCTTGGGGACGGGCACGACCGGCGCTGATATCGTCGGTGCTGCAATCGGTGCCGCCGCGACTG
>DAOMZK010000181.1:0-5506 GCA_035438035.1 Cyclobacteriaceae bacterium
CCACCCGTATCAAACCATCCTTGGCATTAATGGCCTCACTCATCGTGAAATCATTCTGTAAAGAGATCATAAGCATCTTCCTGATCTGCGCTTCATCGTCTATGATCAATATCGATGGCTTATTCATTTTTTAATCTGTTTAGATAAGACACAGCTGTTGGAAACTCTATTTCAAATTCAGCACCGCTAAGTGGCCGGTTCCTGAGCTGAATTGTTCCGTGCTGGGCTTCGACAAAACCCTTGACAATCGAGAGGCCAAGGCCAGTGCCTCCGGGACGTGAGCCTTTCACGCGATAAAACTTATCAAACACATTATGAATTTCAGCTTCCGGAAATCCATTGCCTGTGTCACTTATTGTGAGGATTAGTTTTTCTTCGTGGCATTCAGCCCGAATGATAATGTCTGTTCCTTCAGCGGTATGCTGGAGAATATTGGAAATCAGGTTGTGCAGAATCTGTTCCATCAAGCCGAAATCGAGTTTGAACAACGGCAGGTCTTCAGGGATGGAAACGGTCACTCTCCACTTGGCGATCGCTGGCTCGAAACTCTGCAGGATTTTATAGACCAGTTCCTTCACATCACACCAGTCCATCCTGACCTGGAATACGCCTGATTCGAGTCGTGACATACTCAGGAGATTTTCCACTTGCTGGTTCAGCCGTGTGGAGGCGATGTATATTTCCGAAAGGAGTTCTTGTTTATCCTTTTCTGAAATCTTATCTCCGTTGGTCTGAAGGTTGTCGGTAGCGCCAAGGATGGTAGTAATAGGTGTGCGAAGTTCGTGCGAAAGAGAATTGAGTAAGGTGTTATAAAATTTGGCTGCCTTGGCCTTCAATTCCTTACTGCGCACTTCCTCCTGAGCCTCACGGATACGGTATGTCAGTACAGCATGGATCGTGGCGATTATAAAATAAGTAGCCAGGATTAGTTGGTCTTCAGTGTCACCGACTGTGATTTGAAACCTTGGCGGAACAAACAGGAAATCCCAGATTAATGCGCTCAGCACCGCCGAAACGATAACCGGTTTGATGTCTACAAACAATGCCAATGCAGAAACAGAAAACAACAGCATGAAGGCGATTACGCGGTGACCCACCAAGTCGAGGAAAGCCAGTCCAAGCAGCGTCACCACAGTAATCACAACTAAACTGATGTAATATTGATTGTTTCTGGAAATAGTACTGGTTTTCACCCTCGTTTAATTGATGTATCAAAGGTAATGTGCGGAATATAAATACGGTATAAAACAATAAGGGGCCCGGCTTAAAGATTTATAAAGGGAGACATTTTTGATATATTTTTGAAAAAAATACGGATTGCGGCTAAAGCATTTTAATATCGACCTGGGAGCGCAGATTTTCCTTGCTTGTTCGGATACCAGCCGGCTCAGGATATTGAATCTCATCATGAACAATGGAGAAATGTGCATCAGTGATCTGGAGCGGATTCTGGATTTCACACAAGCCAAAACTTCACGCCACCTGATCTATCTGAAGAATTCCGGAATCCTGTCAGCGCGCAAAATGAATCAATGGGTCTTTTATGGTGCGAAGGAAGAAGTTCTCGACATCCTCAAACAAATGCTGGAGTTTTTACGACGCGACCCCGTGCTGCAGCACGATCAGCAAATTTTTCAAACCATGTTTACCAACCGTGAGCTGGCACTCAACAAACTCAAAATCCGTCCGCTTGGGCTTACATCCATTAAATGAAAAAGTACGCCTGCATTTTCTTCGACCTGGACCACACACTTTGGGACTTTGAAGCCAACTCCGCTGAGACCCTGGAGGTTCTTTTTCACCAACACAGGTTACGCGAAAAAGGCATCAGTAGTTTCCCATTCTTTATCGAAACATTTGTCAGGGTCAATACCTACCTGTGGGATCTTCACGATCGCGGATTGATCGGACCTCATGTGATCCGCGAAGAACGCTTTCATCGGGTACTGTCAGAAGCTGGACTCGACGATTACAGGTTGTCGCAGAAAATTTCAGAAGAATACCTGGACGCCTTACCGCATAAAAAGTCACTCATACCCGAAGCCCTGGAGACACTGGAATACTTGTTTCCCAAATATCCGATGGTTATCGTGACCAACGGTTTCGACGAACTGCAGTCCACAAAAATGAAATCAGCAGGAATTAAAGATTATTTCAGGCATGTCGTCACTTCACAGCGGGCTGGCAATAGAAAACCTTCAAAAGAGATATTCGAATTTGCATTGAATGAATCCGGCTTCAATCCTTCACAATCCATAATGATCGGCGATAATTTACTCACCGATATTGTAGGCGCAAGGTCAGCCGGGTTGGACACGATCTATTTTAATCCCGCAGGAAAAACACACGATGAGCAGGTGACCCATGAAATTACCCGTTTGAATGAATTGCGAACTTTGCTTTAGTTTAATTCGTTACTTTGTCGACGCGAAAACATCGAATTAACCAATCAACGAAATTAACATCATGTCTAAAGGATTTTACGCCATACCCCTTCCAAAAAACGAACCTGTACTCACTTACGCTCCGGGAAGCAAAGAAAGAGCCGGACTGAAAAAAGCCATCGATGAGGCCCGAAGCAAAGTGCTGGACATCCCTATGCATATCGGTGCCGAAGAAGTGAGATCCGGAGACAAGCGACCCATCTCTCCTCCGCACGATCACAAACATATTCTCGGTTATTTCCACGCTGGCGACAAGGGCCATGTGGAACAAGCCATCAATGCAGCATTGGGCGCAAAAGAAATGTGGGCGAACCTGGATTGGGAACAGCGTGCCAGTATTTTTCTCAAAGCTGCCGATTTGCTCGCTGGCCCCTATCGTTATAAAATGAATGCCGCAACCATGCTGGGGCAAAGTAAGAATGCCTACCAGGCAGAAATCGATTCAGCATGCGAGTTGATTGACTTCCTCCGGTTCAATGTGCATTTCATGGGGGAAATTTATCGTGAACAACCATACTCAGGACCCGGAGTATGGAACCGCGTTGAATACAGGCCCCTGGAAGGATTTGTTTTTGCCCTTACACCATTCAATTTTACAGCTATCGGCGGGAACCTACCTACCAGCATGGCCATGATGGGCAACACGGTGGTGTGGAAAGCAGCGAATACCCAGATTTATTCAGCCCATGTTATTATGGAGATATTGAAAGAGGCAGGTTTACCTGATGGTGTAATTAATCTTGTGTATGTGAGCGGACCGGCAGCAGGAGAAGTGATTTTTAATCACCGTGATTTTGCTGGTATTCAGTTCACCGGAAGTACCGGTGTATTCCAGGGCATGTGGAAAACGATTGGAGAAAATATTCAAAAATATAAATCCTATCCGCGTATTGTCGGTGAAACCGGCGGCAAGGACTTTGTGGTGGCCCACAAGAGTGCCCATGCCAAAGAAGTGGCAACCGGTATCGCGCGGGGTGCTTTTGAATTCCAGGGACAAAAATGTTCGGCGGCATCAAGAGCCTACATTCCTTCCAATTTATGGGATGAAGTGAAAAGATATCTCCTGGCAGATCTGAAGACTTTCAAAATGGGCGGCACGGAAGATTTCGAAAACTTTATCAATGCCGTGATCGATGAAAAAGCATTTGATTCGATCACTTCCTATATTGAGAAAGCGCGGAAGAATCCCATGAATGAAATTATCGCCGGCGGTAAATACGATAAATCAAAAGGATACTTCATTGAGCCAACTGTTATTCTTACAAAAGACCCATCGTCCATTACCATGTGTGAAGAAATTTTCGGTCCGGTGATGACCATATATGTTTACCATTCCGAAAACTTTGAACAAACCCTTGAATTGGTTGACCAGACTTCGCCGTATGCCCTTACGGGATCGATATTTGCCAAAGACAGGTACGCCATCGAACTGGCAACCAAAAAGTTGGTGAATTCGGCGGGTAATTTTTATATCAACGACAAGCCTACAGGCGCAGTCGTCGGGCAACAACCATTCGGCGGTGCGAGGGGATCGGGTACTAATGACAAGGCAGGTGCGAAAGTGAATCTGTTAAGATGGGTTTCAATGAGGACCATCAAGGAGACTTTTGTGACACCGGTGGATTATAGATATCCATTCCTTGATAAGGAATGATTCCACGCTAAGGAACACGAAATACAATTTTAAGGCGCAAAGGAATACAACTAGACACACTTAAAAGTCATCAGGAAAACATGACACTTGATTTCATCCAAGAAAAGTAAAAATAGGATACCTTGGTTCTCATGACTGAGAACGAGTTATCCAAAATAGTAGTTGATTCTGCATTCCGTATACACAAAATAATTGGTCCCGGATTATTCGAATCTGTTTATGAAGAAGTCCTGTCCTATGAACTTACCAAGCAAGGTCTTCAAATTCAGCGCCAAAAATTAATTGGTATCACCTATGATGAAATTAAACTAGATTTGGGCTTTAAGGCAGATATCATTGTAAATGATAAACTTATTATTGAGATTAAATCCATTGAAACTATCGCCTATGTTCACCAGAAACAACTTCTTACTTACCTCCGACTAACAAATATGAAATTAGGCCTGCTCATCAACTTTAACGTTGGCCTCATTAAGGATGGTATACATCGAATCATAAACACTCTTTAGTACGTGGCAGATTCTTTTTAATCAGCAAGCCTGAATTGCATTCTTTGTGCCTTTGCGCCTTTGTGTGAACCTGCATTAAAATTTCTCCGCGTGAAATCTTTAAGCCCCCACTCCCTTATACCACTCCACTTTCCTCGAGAAATACATCAATGTCGCAATAATCAGGAACAGTCCGATGCTTCCAAGCAGCAGAGAGAAATCCTGTTGAAGGATGATGATGAAGATAAAAGTGTAGAAGATTCCCAAAAGGGAAGTGAACAACAATACCAGTCCTCTTTCTTTCAAAAATGAAACTGAATACAAACTGATTAAACCCACAGTGGCCGCCGTCGCGATCCAGTAGGCCGCATTGTAGCCCACCTGTTCCGAGAAGCTCAATAATAATGTATAATAAATGATCAGGGCCGTTCCAATCAGGATATATTGAAAGGGATGAATCCTGATTTTCTTCGTGATCTCCACCAGGAATAAGGCTACAAAAGTGAGGATGATGACGAGCACACCGTACTTGGAAGTTCGGATACTTTTCTGGTACTGGTCAACTGGGACCAATAATTTGACACCAAACTCTGAACCACTTAGATGGCCGTCATTTCCTGACCACTGCTGCGCGAAAGGTCTGTTATAGTGAAGAATTTTCCATGCAGCGCTGAATCCGTCTTCAGCAACCTCCCTTGATTCCGGGAGGAACTCACCATCAAAACTGGGGTCATTCCAGGGGCCGGCAAGTTTTACAGTTGTTGTTTTTCCTGTTGGAACAAAATTCAACATCTGGCTGCCATTCAGGTTCAGGTGGACCGTCGTTGCACCGTTAAAATCCTCCGGAGAAGTCCAGCCCAGTCGGGCAACAATACCCGTTTCTGAATAAAGATCTTCCTGGCTGGAGGTGTAATTATCAT
>DAOMZK010000182.1:0-5498 GCA_035438035.1 Cyclobacteriaceae bacterium
GTTGGATTTTTCTTTTGAATCTGAATCAAACGTGATTCAAGCTCCTGGATTTTTTCTTTCAGATCCTTATGCTCCCGATGCCATTGACTCAGCTCAGTTTCTTTTAAGTGATCAAGGGCCTTGGTTAGTTTTAATAATTCGAACTGGAAATTCTCATATTCGGCTGGCGCTATTACTTTTTCCTGGAACAATTTTGTTTGGCGATCAAAATCAAGTTTTGATTTGTTTAGCCTGACCGATATTTCATTTACTTTTTCGTTATAGGCCTGGTAAAATTGCCAGTATACCGGATTTTCAAATGAAGGGGATGCTACAGGTTGACTGATAAACTGCAGCAGTCTATTGATATCATTGACAAAGGATTGATTTTGAACTATCTCCCGGATGATGAATTTCTCCTGCTCATTCAGAATTTCAGATTCAATGGTTAGTAAAACATCATCTTTCTTTACTAATTTATTTTCATTGAGGTAAATGGTCTTTATCCTTCCTGATGATGCGCTTCGGATAACGCATACCTCAGACGATGGTCTTACAATTCCTGAAGCATTGATGCCGACATCTGTTTTAATAAAGGGGAGAATCAGGACGGTGGTCAGTATGAATGACAACGATACGATGTAGATGTAATTCGTCCTTAGGGGAACAGGATATTTTGGGATGCCATCTTTGTCCATTGCTGTTGACAGGAATGTGTCAACGAAGATTGGTAAGCGCAAACGCTCTTACAATGGCTGGAACAAACTCATAAGGAAAACCATACGTAGTGTTTGCAGGATACTGGGATGGGTTGGTATCCGGGTGGATAGTGAGATGGGTGGTTGTTGCGGGTAGCTTGGTTGCTGGATTGCTGGCGTGCTGGATTTCGGGAAGCTAGCAACCAGCTAACCAGTTAACCATCAATCCAACCAACCAGCTACCACCACTACTCATTCCTCAGAGAATCCACTGGATTGGTAAAAGCAGCTTTCATGGACTCAATCCCCACTGTAAACCACGCGATGATCAGTGAAATACTGCCGGCGAAAAGAAGGATCAGCGGATTGATGTCAATGCGGTAAACAAAGGTTTCAAGCCACTGCTTCATTAACAGATATCCCACAGGGGCAGCGAAAATAAAAGCAATCAGGACCAGCTTGATAAAATCTTTTGACAGCATATTGGTCAGTTGAATTACGGATGCGCCCAGCACTTTTCTAATTCCAATTTCCTTCGTTCGCTGTTCTGTGGAGTATGCAGCCAGCGCATACAGTCCGAGGCAGGCAATAAAAATGGCAAGGCTGGCAAAGATGAATATGACCTTGGCCAATTGTTGATCCTGCCGGTACAATGCAGCGAGCCGCTCATCAAGGAAGAGGAATTCAAATGCGCTCGGGACAATTTTTCGGTACGTGTGTTCCATTTGAGCAAGGGTGGCATTCAGATCCTTTGTATCCAGTTTGACCAGCATGAAGCTATATCCTTCTGTTCTTGCATTGTGAAAACAGTAAGGCGCAATTTGTTCGCGCATAGAAGCATAATGAAAATCTTCCGTTACCCCGGTCACTTCCACAAGTCCCTGAAAACCGGCAATTTTTATTTTTCGCTTGATGGCTTCCTCCGGACTTATTCCAAGAAAGTCAACCGCTGATTTGTTCAGAATGACTTGTGTCGTTGTGTCATCACTGGATTTATTTTCTGGTAATGTCTTACCGGCCAGCAAGTGGATATCCAATATGTCGAGAATCTCTGATGTGGTTCTGACAGTGGTGATATATTTTCCTTCTCCATTTCCATCGAGTGGGGGAAGGGTACGACCACTGCCACCGGCACCCGGATAGGCTTGTGACCTTACGGTTTTAACTACGCCTGGAATCCTTTCAAACTCAGATCGTACTGCATTGACCTGCTCCCCGTTTTGTGCTCCGCTGGTGAGGATGGCCACAACTTGCTCGGGCTTATATCCCAATTGCTTATTCCGGATAAAATTGAGCTGTTGGTAAAGGACTGTGGTGCAGATGATCAATACAATCGAAATGGAAAACTGACCGATCACCAATCCCCTTCGCAAAGAAACATTTCCTCCACCGGATGGGGATGAAATTTTTAATACTCGCTTGGGAGAGAATGAAGACAGGTAGAGTGCGGGATAAATCCCTGAAAGCAAACTGAGTGCAATCCAGGTTATCAACAGGAGGGTCCAGAATAAACCGCTAGACAAAAAAGAAACGGTGATCAATTTTCCCGTTATAGAATTGAAAATGGGCAACGCAAGTGAGGCTAAAATGATGCTGAGGGAGATGGAGAGCAGTACGAAAACAGATGTTTCAATGTAAAATTGTCTTGCCAGTTGCAAACTGGAGGCTCCGAGTGTTTTACTGATGCCAATTTCTTTATACCTGCGCTGTGATTGTGCGGTGGACAGGTTCATGTAGTTGACGGAAGCGATCAGGATAACGATGATCCCCAGACCGATAAGGATTTTTACCTGGAGGATGTCTCCTCTTTTAGCTTCAGGGTTGGCGTGATCCTCGACTTCACCGGAGAAGAGATAGGCGTCATAAAGCGGCTGGAGTTTGAGTGTATAGTATTGATCGGCTTTATCAACATTCCGGTCAATCATCTGCGCGAGCTTAAGCTCAACATCTTCCGGGTTTGCATTGTTGTGCAGCAGAAGATAAGTCTCAAAGCTGGCGTTGCTCCAGGATTGGTTTTTTTCATTGCCAAACCAGTGTGAGTTCAGTGAGGCAATCAGCGGATGTTGAAACCGTGAGGTGGGCGGCGGATTTTCATACACACCGGTGATTTCCAGTTCATACCTGCTGTCAATTTTCAGGGTCTTGCCCAACACATCGGTGGTGCCAAAATATTTCTTTGCGGAATTTTCGCTCAGGGTAATGCTGTTGGGGCGTTGTAATGCTGTTTTTGAATCCCCTTTCAAAAAGGGAAAGGAGAGAATTTCAAATATTTCCTTATCGGCCCACATCATCGAAGTCTCACTGGATCGTACGGTGTCATTGGACACGAAGGCCAGTTTGCCAAATTCATGGGGATACATCCGTGCGGATTTCTCCACTTCAGGAATTTCTTTTTGTGCCGTAGTACTCACTTTGTTGGCCACTCCTGTCCATCGGCGGGTTTGCCCATCGAAGGTGGCATCGGTTAGTAAACGGTAGATGCGATTGCCATTTTCATGATGACGATCGAAGGCAAACTCATCAGCGACATAGAGTCCAATAAGCAGTGAACAGGTAAGTCCAGCGGAAAGTCCCAGGATATTAATGAGGCTGAATGTTTTGTTCCTGATAAAATTGCGAAAGAGGATTTTAATGTAGTTACGAAACATAGGCCATTGATTTGTCTGTGATTAGACTAATCCAATATTGAATAGGTTGCACGGATGGGCAGAATTACTACTCCGTTCGGAGTGATTCCACGGGATTGCGCAAAGCAGCTTTCATGGATTCATAACTGATTGTAAGCAAGGCAATCAGGAACGCTCCTGCGCCGGCAATCAGGAAAACATAAATATCGATGGAGATGCGGTAAGCGAAGTCTTCCAGCCACCGATTCATAGCGTACCACGCAATGGGAACAGATACCGCAAATGCGACGACCACCAGTTTGATAAATTCATTTGACATCAAAGTCATAATCTGGTTCACACTGGCTCCCATGACTTTCCGTACACCTATTTCGCGAAGGCGGCGTTCAGCCATGTAAGACGAAAGGCCGTAGAGCCCCATGCAGGAAATCAGGAGGGCGATAAGGGTGAAACTGGTGATGATTGCTGAGACTTTTCTATCATCACTGTATTGCCGCTGAATGTTATCATCCAGAAAACTGTATTCAAACGGTGTGTCCTGGACTTGTTTCTTCCAGATTTTCTCAAAGGCTTCAATGGTTTGCTCAAAATTTCCGGTTTGTACGCTGGCAATGATATTCTCGTAGTTTTTCGAATCTTTGCTAATCTCGAAAATGACAGGTTCAATTTCTTCTTTCAGGGAAGTTTGATGGAAGTCCTCCATTACGCCAACAACATTGAAAGTGTATTGCTTTCCCTGCCAGTCAAAATACAGGTGCTGCCCAACAATTTTTTCGGGTTCAATCCCAAATTGTTTTGCGGAAGTGCGATTGAGGATGACATTTCTTTCGCTTTCCATTTTCCTGTCGCCTGTGAATGTCCGCCCGGCAATTAACGGGATATTCAACAATTCAATGTAGCCAAAGTCCACCCGGTTTCTCCGGTTCAGAACGGTCTTATCCATGTTACCGCCTTCCGAATAAAACATCATGTCACTCCAAATATGTGAACCGGGTACATATTCCGTAGCGGATACCGATTGCACCCGACTGTTTTTGGAAAGTTCTGCCTGAAGGGTTTCATAATGCTCCCGCGCTGATTCCGTTCTGAGTGGAATGATAATTTTAGCATGTGAGTCAAATCCCAACTCTTTTTCCTGCATGAATTTCAATTGTTTTGAGATGATAATCATGCCACTCACCAGCGTAATGGCGATTACAAATTGAAAAACGACCAGGGACCGCCTGAGCCATCCTGAAGAGCCGCTGATTTTGAATTTGCCTTTGAGTACCTCGGCAGGCTGAAAAGAAGAAATATAGAATGCGGGATAGCTGCCTGCAATTACACCGGTCACAATCGTAACGGTCGCAAGTGCAAGCGAAAAATATAACAGATTCTCAGTGCCAAAAGAAATGTTTTTGTCTGTAAGCTGGTTGAAAAATGGCAAACTCAGCTGGACCAATACAATGCTGATTACCATGGAGAGAATAACAATCACCATCGCTTCGCCCAGGATCTGTCGGATCAAAGAGCTGCGAAAAGCACCCATCACTTTTCGGATTCCAATTTCAGCGGCGCGATGTGCGGCCTTGGCTGTTGAAAGGTTCATAAAATTGATGCATCCGATTAATAGTATAAAAGCAGCAATGGATCCGATGACGTAGATGTAGATGATCCTCGGACTTTGACGAATATCCGATTTCAGGTAAATGTCTTTTACTGGTTCCAGCCCAAGCGTCTTTTTGAATCCCAGGGCCTGCAGGTCATCAGTACCATATTTGGCCAGAACTTCATTCATTTTTTTTATGACTGGATCAGGATTTTGACCCGCTGCCAGTTTTACATACGCGGGTATAAAATTCTGCCCAGCCCACTCATTGGCAGCCTCAGGATTTTTACGAAGGTATTCTCCCCAGCCGCCGCTCGTCATGGAAGTGAAGAAGTTGGCAATGAGATGGCTGTTATGCCGGGCTTTGAATACACCTGTTATCTTGAAATTGGCTTCTGGTCCGCCTTGGCTGATCGAAATATTTTCATCCAGAGCGGGTTCACCGCCAAAAAGTTTTTGGGCAAGTTGTTCTGAAATGACCACCGAGTTGGCATCCACAAGTGAAGTCTTTGGATTGCCTTCAGTGAACTCATAAGTTAAAATATCGAATACGGAAGAGTCGGCTACAAATCCATCGGTCTCATAGAAGATTTTGTCGCCGTGTTT
>DAOMZK010000183.1:0-5496 GCA_035438035.1 Cyclobacteriaceae bacterium
AGTAGGTTGCTGCTACTTGGTAGATGGACAGATCCGCAGGAAGTTTGAATTTCCCTTCGCCGTGCGCCAACCATACGCCCAGGCGCGAACCAGCATAGCTGCCGAGCATGACTGAATTATTTTTTGGAATGGTGATGTTCAGGAATGTGGATTCAAACTTCCCTGACCCGTTGTGACTCATCTTGGGATGATCTTTCCATCCAGCATTGCTGAATTTTTCCAACGTGGCTTTATCGCGATACACCAGGCCGAGTTCCATCATTAACTGACAGCCATTGCAGACGCCAAGACTTAGCGTATCCTCGCGTTTGTAAAAATTATCAAGCGCAGCTTTTGCTTTGGGATTGTAGAGAAACGCGCCTGCCCAGCCTTTTGCCGAACCAAGAACGTCTGAGTTGGAGAAGCCGCCGACAAACACAATCATGCTGATCCCGGTAAGGTCTTCGCGTCCTGTCACCAGGTCTGTCATGTGCACATCCTTGACGTCAAAGCCGGCGAGGTAAAGGGTATAAGCCATCTCACGATCTCCATTGACTCCCTTCTCACGGATAATGGCTGCTTTTAAACCTGTTGCTGTCCTTCTCTTCGGGTCAATTCCGTACGCAGAGAATTTCCCGTTGAAGCGGGGTTGGAACTTGTAGTCCAAAACCTGGTTGAAAATATTTTTCCTCCGGGTATCCGCGTGCGTAGGGCGTTGAATTTTGTCCAGGAGCCAGGAAGTCTTAAACCATTTCTCTCTTAGTTCGTCGATGGGAAATATATTTCCAGAAATATGGATGTTCCGTTCATTAATTACTTCACCTATTTCTTTAAATTCAATTGAATTCTCCTTCAGTAAGGCACCGACTTTTGACCCTTCTGCAACCTGGATAATGATCCCGGGATTTTCACTGAAGAGTAATTTGACAGCATCATCAGAAAAACTTTTCGTATCAATTTTAAGACCAACCACGGGAACCGGAAAACACATTTCGAGCAATGTGGTGATCAGGCCGCCTGATGAAATATCATGACCTGCAAGAATTTGATCGGAAAGAATAAGTTGTTGGATAGCATCAAATGCTCTTTTGAAATAAGTCTCATCCTGGATAGTCGGTGTTTCTTTTCCCAATTGATTGAGTACCTGGCCCAGGCTGCTGCCTCCCAGTTTCAAATTGTCTTTTGAGAAGTCGATGTACAGCAGCTTCGAGCCGGGCAATGGCTTGATATCGGTCGACACGGTACGGCGGATGTCAGCCACTTCTGCAACGGCTGAAATAATGACCGTACCCGGAGAAAAAACCACTTCACCACCGGGATATTTTTGTGTCATGGAAAGGGAGTCCTTTCCGGTTGGAATATTGATGCCCAGCTTGCAGGCGAAATCACTGACGGATTCTACCGCTTTGTAAAGTCTCGCATTTTCTCCCGGATTCTTTGCGGGCCACATCCAGTTGGCGCTGAGAGAAACGCCTTTCAGTCCATGGGTAAGGGGAGCCCAAATGATATTAAGCAGTGCTTCTGCAATAGCCAGTTTACTTCCAGCTGCAGAATCAACGAGCGCAGCACCGGGCGCATGGCCGATACCCGTGGCGATGCCCTTGTTGCCTGTAAAATCGAGCGCCATCACAGAAACATTGTTCAATGGAAGCTGAATAGGACCACAGGTTTGTTGCATAGCCACCTTGCCGGTGACGGATCGATCTACTTTGTTAGTCAACCAATCTTTGCAAGCCACTGCTTCAAGTTGGAGTACTTGTTCGAGGTAATTTCGAATTTGACCGATTTCATAATTAATCTCTGCAAACGCATCATTCGCAGTAGCATCCGTAAGAATTGTTTTTGGCGATGAACCAAAAAGATGATGCACTGAAAAGTCAACCGGTGACAGGCTTTTGTCATTCGCGGCAAAAGTCAATTTCTGATCGCCTGTACTTTCACCCACCACATACATCGGCGCTCTTTCGCGTTCGGCAACTCGTTTCAGATTGTCCACATCAACGGCGTGCATGGCCAGTCCCATTCGTTCCTGCGATTCATTACTGATGATCTCTTTCGCAGAAAGGGTAGGATCACCGACAGGGAGTTTGCTAATTTCTATTTTTCCACCAGTTTCTTCCAGCAGTTCACTGAGGCAGTTCAGGTGGCCGCCGGCACCGTGGTCATGAATGGAAACGATTGGATTGTCGTTGGACTCGACCATGGCGCGGATAGCATTCATTACCCGTTTCTGCATCTCAGGATTCGAGCGTTGGATAGCGTTCAATTCAATGGCGTTTCCGAATTCACCTGTTGCTACAGAAGAAACGGCGCCGCCTCCCATGCCGATGCGGTAATTGTCGCCGCCGAGGATGATGATTTTATCACCTGCTTTCAGGTGTCCTTTCAAAGAATCCTTTTCTTTTCCATAGCCCACTCCGCCAGCGAGCATGATTACCTTGTCGAAACCAAACTTCTTATTGTTTTCAAAATGCTCAAACGTAAGCACACTGCCGCCAATCATGGGCTGACCGAATTTGTTTCCAAAATCGCTGGCACCGTCGGAGGCTTTAATCAGAATTTCTGCCGGTGACTGGTACAACCAGGGACGTGGCTTAAATTTTTTCTCCCAGGGTCGGTTCTCTTCCAGTCTGGGATACGAGGTGATGTAAACCGCGGTGCCCGCAAGGGGAAGTGAGCCTTTTCCCCCCGCCAGGCGGTCACGGATTTCTCCACCTGAACCTGTAGCGGCTCCATTGAACGGCTCAACCGTGGTCGGAAAGTTGTGCGTCTCTGCTTTGATTGATATTACTGAATCTATGTCTGTGATTTTAAAATAATCTGAGGTATCCTGTCGTGCCGGTGCAAACTGTTCAATGGCCGGACCTTTGATGAATGCGACATTGTCTTTGTAAGCTGATACCAGGAAGTTGGGATTCTGCTTTGACGTCTTTTTTATCAGTTGAAACAACGTCGTTCCTTTTTCCTGTCCATCGATAACGAATGTGCCGTTGAAGATTTTGTGACGACAGTGTTCTGAATTCACCTGGGAGAAACCGAAAACTTCGCTGTCCGTGAGTTTGCGTCCCAGTTTCCAACTGACATCCTTTAAGTAATCAATCTCTTCGGAACTAAGGGCCAGTCCTTCTTTCTGATTGTAGTCTGCAAGGTCATCAATTTCAACTACCGGAGCGGGCGTGTGATGTATGCTAAATAGGTCCTGGTTCAGTTCTTTATAAAGAACCTGCAGCATGGGATCGTGCTTCGCACTGCTGTCCTTTACGGTAATGAATTCTTCAATTCGTTCTATCCCGGCAATGCCCATGGTTTGTGTTATCTCCACTGCATTGGTACTCCAGGGAGTGACCATTTCTTTTCTCGGGCCCACAAAAAATCCATTCAATGCCTTTTCTTCCAGGGGTTTAGCCCCTCCGAAAAGCCAGATCATTTTTTGGATATCCTCAACAGAAAAAGGGTACGTGTGCCCAACTGCATAGAGCAGATTGGACGGAGACCGAAAAAATAAAATCATGAGGTGAAAAGTGAGCCCAAAAGTAAGCAAATGTACTTAGCTGCTGAAGGGTTTGCCTTGATTATGTTGGGCTTATTTGCAGTTGGCATTGAACCATAAAACACTCTCTTCGACTTTCCTGTAATTGTATAAATCAGTCTTGCCTTTAGTTGAGGCATTTGCCGTATTTGGACATTGGGAATAAAGCGGTTCCACCACGCTCCTGAAATTGGCTTCATTCAGCATATAGATTTTTCCGGAACGTGTATCTTTTAAGAAATAGGTTTTTTCAATTAATTCCGCGTTGGCGAGCGACATATCGGCTGATACCGGGCTGTCTTTACCCCGGATGACTTCGCCCAGCGGTTTACCTTCATTTATACCTTCTTCAATGAAGTGCTGCAGGGCCTTCATCTTTGCAGAATCCTGAACAATTGAAGCGTCGTAAAACAGCGGTTGTGTGATGACTTTAGGATCAGGGTTGTAGCTCAGGCGCAATGTTCCTGAAACTATGCGTTGGAGGTAGCCATCACCAAAGGCATCGAAAATCAAAAAATCTTTTTTTAATTTTTGCCCCACTTCGAGCAGGTCACCGCCACCCATCGAAGAAGCAAAGTCCGTTTTGTCCGGGATAAAGTATATTTTTTTTGGAAAGAATCGCCACTCCGTCCCCATCACATTCAAGACCGCTACCTGCCCGGTAATGCTTACACCTGAATTGGTAATCACATAGCCTGGGTAGAAATTGGGATTGCCCGGAATCAGGGGATCATAAATAAATACGCGGTAGGGATAGAACCCGTAGGCCTTCACATCACCGGGTGTATAATTGAAGCGCTGTTTCCTTGATTTGATATTGAATGAAATAATCAGGTCGCCTTCCTTTTCGATTTTTAGAGCCCCTTTAACCGTATCACCGGAATTCAGTTTTATAAATCCGTAGCCATGCGCTATCTGTGTGTTCTTTCCCCGATTTTGGAATTCCGGTCGCTGGGCTCTTTCAAAAACTTCCACCTTTTGGGCCGATACAATCGTTACCATTAAAAAAGGAATAAAAAACAGCAGAGATGGTGACATTCGGACAGAAATTCGTTCCTGAATTTATGGTAAAACGAACTTTGGGTCAAATTAATCACTTTAGTTTAAAATAATCTGAAACGACCTGCCGTCTATGCTGTTGTATGCAGAGAATCGCAGCGATTGATATAGCCCTCATGCAAGAGATAAAACAAGAGACTTTCCGGAAGGAGCGAGGTAAGTTGTTGAGTTTCATTCGCGGACGTGTTGCGTCAGCGGAAGAGGCAGAGGATATCATGCAGGATGTGTTCTACCAGTTTGTTGCCGGCTTTGAGTCTATTGATTCGATCGACCGCGTGACTTCCTGGTTATACAGTGTGGCGCGAAATAAGATTATTGACCGCTACCGACGTGATGCCACGCGACCCCAGAAAGCAGATTTTGAAGGTAATGCGGCGAAAGATGATGGGACGCCCCTTACTCTTCAAGAGATACTTCCTGATCTCGGCAATACCCCTGAATCGACATTGTTGAGGGAGGCGATCTGGGATGAGATCATGCTCGCGCTGGATGAATTGCCGGCTGATCAGCGTGAGATTTTCATTCAGAATGAAATTGAAGAAAAAAGTTTTCGGGAGATATCGGAAATGAGCGGCGTATCAATCAATACCCTGCTTTCGCGCAAACGCTATGCGATCATTGCGTTGCGAAAACGACTGCAAAAATTCTATGATGATGTCATAGAAAACTGAAATAAAAAATGACTTTAAAAAACTTAAAATAATTGTAGCTCAAGAAGAACTTGAAGCGAAGACTCTACTTTTCTGGCGCGTATCACGAGCAGCAAATAGTATCGGAGATGAAACATTATCCGTAGGCGATGCTCTTACAGTTTGCAGTGTAATCCTTAATACAACCAATCCTGAACGTCCTATCCATCGGCAAATTTCTCAGCTCGTAGACTTCGTCGTGTACGAAGACGTTCAGCATGCACAATCCTCAGCTAAAAT
>DAOMZK010000184.1:0-5493 GCA_035438035.1 Cyclobacteriaceae bacterium
AACGGGAACAGTCTTAAAATCAATCTTTTTGTGTTTAGTAAAGGTTTGGAGGGGATAAAAAATTCCTGTGTAGGGAGTGGCGGCAAATTGAAGCAGATCCAATGACGCGCTACCGGAAGTATGTACCAGTATGGCATCTTCAGGCAAAACAATTTCCGTGGCCACCGACTCGATGGCCTTATCAGCAACGGCAATAATGAAAATACCTGAATGACTGGTTGAGAAATCCAATGAATCCATTATTTCAGCCTGGTACAATCTTTCAGTCAGGGCAGCCGCGTGGCGGGGGTTTGGACTATAGACTTCCTTGACAACATATCCAGCGTTGTCGAGGGCAGGACCGAGGTGCCAGGCGAGATTTCCGGATCCTATGAATGAGACATTCATATTCTCTTTAGAAAAGAAAAAAGGTTAGTGAGCCGCAACTTTATACAACTCTGCCAGTTTATCTACAGCAAAATCGATATCGGCAATCGTGTTGAACTTGCTGAATGAGAATCTGACAGCGCCCCTTTTTGAATTGGGATACAGCGCTCCGAGTACGTGAGAACCTGTTGAAGCGCCACTGCTGCAGGCGCTTCCGCCGGAGGCTGAGATTCCCTGCAGATCCAGGTTGAACAGCAGCATCTCATTTTCTTCTGACTCCGGTAGACTGACATTCAACACAGTATATAGACTTCCATTAAGGTTCTCCGAATCACCATTGAAGAGAACACCAGGAATATTTTGTTTCAGTTTTTCAATCATCCGCGCTTTCAATCCTGTGATATGTTTTTGGTGTTCGTCCATGTCACGGTAAGCAATCTCGAGGGCTTTGGCCAGCCCCACAATACCATATACATTTTCAGTTCCTCCCCGCATATTTCTTTCCTGTGCACCGCCATGAATGAACTGTCCGATTTTCCGGTCTTTGCGAATGTACATGAAGCCTGTTCCCTTCGGGCCATGAAATTTATGTGCGCCGGCAGTTAAACCACATACGAACAGTTCTTTCATATTGTGACGGTAATGGCCCATCGTCTGCACGGTATCCGAATGGAAAAAGGCCTTGTATTGTTCACTGAGTTCCCCCACGCGCTTAATGTTGAGCAGATTGCCGATTTCATTGTTGGCATGCATCAGGGAAATCAGGGCATTAGGATATTCTTTCAACAAATTTTCAAGATGCGTCAGATCAACATGTCCTGTGGCATCGAGATTGATGTGATGCAGTTTGATCGCGCCCTGTTTTTCCATCACTTCCAGGGTGTGGGTCACCGCGTGGTGTTCAATGGGTGTAGAAAGAGCATGTTTGATGCCGTAGGTTTGAATGCTGCTGATGATGAGCGTGTTGTCGGCCTCAGTACCGCCGGATGTAAAAATGATTTCACCGGGTGTGCAATTAAGCAGTTCGGCAATTTTTTTTCTTGCTGATTCGATTGCCGATCTCACCTTTCTTCCGTGCGCATGAGTGGAAGATGGGTTGCCAAAATCCTCGAGCATGAAAGGCTTCATGGCTTCGAAGACTTCAGGATCGAGCGGAGTAGTAGCGGCGTTATCGAGATAGACAGACATATCAAATTACGAATGATGAATGACGAATTACGAATGTAGCGTGTTTTGAATGTCTTTGATAATTTTTTGGGCGAGAAAGTCAGCTTTCTCTTCGTTTTGTGATTCTGCGTAAATGCGGATAATGGGTTCAGTATTTGATTTACGGAGGTGGACCCATTCCTTTTCTTTTTCAAAATCAATTTTCACACCATCGGTGAGATTGATATTCTCCTTGCGGTATTTATCCTGCATGGCAACCAGCACTTTGTCAACATTCACAGCTGGTGTCAATTCTATTTTATTTTTTGAAATGAAATAGGCAGGATAGGTTTTACGCAGAGCTGAAGCGCTAAGTTTGGATTTAGCGAGATGCGTAAGGAAAAGTGCTATGCCGATCATGGCATCTCTTCCATAATGAAAGTCAGGCACGATGATACCGCCGTTTCCCTCTCCACCGATTACGGCCTTTGTTGCCTTCATGGTATTCACTACGTTGACTTCACCCACAGCGGAAGCCGTGTATTTTCCTCTTGCTTTTTCTGTAATGTCGCGGAGTGCACGGGTTGAGGAAAGATTGGAAACAGAATTTCCTTTTTTGTTTTTCAGAACATAATCTGCAACAGCAACGAGTGTATACTCTTCACCAAAGGGTCTGCCGTCTTCCTGGATCAGCGCCAACCGGTCGACATCAGGATCGACGACTATACCCAGATCGCACTTTTCTTTTTTAACAAGATTGCAGATTTCTTTCAGGTGTTCAGGCAGCGGCTCGGGGTTGTGGGGAAAGTGCCCGGTTGGATCGCAATACAATTTTTTAACTTTTTTTACTCCAAGTGCTTTCAGTAGTCCGGGTATGGCAATACCGCCGACTGAGTTTACGGCATCAACAGCAATTTTAAAGTTGGCTTTTGTGATCGCTCTCACATCCACCAGCGGATGTTTTTTTATCAACCCGATGTGGAGATCGATATAATTTTCTTTTCTCAGGTATTGCCCCAGCTTCAATACTTCAGCAAAGTTGAATTGTTCGCTTTCTGCTATCCGCAGGACTTCAGCGCCATCCGCGGCGGAAATGAATTCACCCTTTTCATTGAGCAGCTTGAGCGCATTCCATTGAATGGGATTGTGACTGGCCGTGAGGATAATCCCACCATCGGCTTTTTCCCGCGTCACCGCGATTTCAACCGTCGGAGTTGGAGATAAACCGAGGTCGATTACATCAATGCCGAGACCCTGGAGTGTGGCAGATACAAGTGCACTGACCATTTCACCAGAGAGGCGGGCATCCCGTCCGATAACTACCTTCTTTCCTTTGCGGGAATGGACCCAGGTGCCGAATGCAGCCGCAAATTTGACTGCATCAACTGGGGTGAGGCCTTTGCCGGGAGCGCCGCCAAGGGTTCCGCGAATGCCTGAAATGGATTTGATTAAAGTCACGGTATTAAATGTGACCGCAAAAATAAAAGGAATACGCGGAATGTCAGTGATTTCTCACTTCAGGTAAGGGTGCAATCATCGGATCTGCTTTATCTGCATTGGGGCAGGCCTCGCCTTCGCCAACCGTTTTTCCACAATATCCGCATACGATCCCCTCCTTCGCTAGAAAAGGGCTTTGCGTAGCACAAGTCCCCCTAAATTCACCACCCTTGATGAAGAGCAGGCGCACCGACATCAGGGCGAAGAAAAGCCCGAAGACAATTAGGGAAATGATGAAAACAGCCATTTATAATTGACGATTTACGATTGGCGATTAACTAGCCACAAAGTTATTTCAAAACAGTGAGATTCTTATTAAAGTTCTCCTTTGCGTTCTTTGCGCCTTTGCGCGAACCTTGTATTCGTATTACCTATTTAAATGAAAAAACCCTTTTCCGCACCCGATCCAGATCGCCAAAGCAAACTCAAAGCCTTTGACCGTCTGCTCACCGTCATGGATGAACTTCGCGAAAACTGTCCCTGGGATAAAAAACAAACCCTGGAAAGCCTGCGGCACCTGACGATTGAAGAAACCTATGAATTGTCTGATTCAATTTTGGATGGAGACTTGAAGGAAGTGAAGAAAGAGCTCGGCGATCTTATGTTGCACCTTGTTTTTTATGCAAAGATCGCGGGCGAGCAGAAGGCATTTGATATCACCGATGTGTTAAACAGTATTTGCGACAAACTTATTGAACGCCATCCCCATGTTTATGGAGATGTGGTGGCCACCGATGAAGAAACGGTAAAAGCCAACTGGGAGAAAATAAAACTGAAGACTGGCAATAAATCGGTGCTTGAAGGAGTGCCCCAATCATTGCCTGCCCTTGTCAAGGCTATACGGATACAGGACAAAGCCCGCGGAGTGGGATTCGACTGGGAGAGAAAAGAACAGGTCTGGGAAAAAGTGGAGGAGGAAATGCAGGAGTTTAAAAAAGAATTCAATGTGGAATCTTCAGTGCCCATTGACCGGCTGAAAGCCATGGCTGAGTTTGGAGATCTCCTTTTCTCTCTTGTGAATTATTCCAGATTTATCGGCATTGACCCTGAGGAAGCGCTGGAAAGAACCAATAAAAAATTCATCAAGCGATTTCAGTACCTGGAAACGGAGTCTGCGAAAGACGGGAAGAAAATGGGAGAGATGAGCCTGGCTGAGATGGATGAATATTGGGAGAAAGCAAAAGGATTAAAATAAGGCTTCGACAGGCTCATGCTTAGAGGAACTCAGCTGAACTGTTTCGGTTGGGCCTGGCGTCTTAGCGGCTCTGCGGTTCATTACTTTTCATGATTTTCCCAATCAAAATAATCTTCTTTTTCAAGCTCCAGTTCCTTCTTCTTCTTTTTGCCTTTTAGTTTGAACGCATCTTTTAACTCCTGGACTTCACGTTTCAGGTCTTTCCCGATTTTTTTCTTCACTGCATCCTTGTCATACAGCACATCATATTTGTCAGTTGTGCCGACGATTTTAAGATAGACTTTGGATTGTCCTTTCGTATCCTCTTCAATGGAGCCGAATGCCTCATCAGGATCAATTTTCTTTTTATTTCTTAACGGAGCGATCATCCGGTAATCAATCTGTTTGTCGAAAGTATGTGTGCCGCTTAGCTGGAGTCTCGTGACGTTGGTTGAGATTTCCATCGGGGGCATGAAGATGGTTTTGTTTTCAATGTGAATGTCGTTTTTCAGATCGGCGAAACGGAGTTTGCTCAATCCCTCATCGTCGAGGTACTTATTGAGTTTCTGCATGGGCCCGAAATTGTTCAACTCTCCTTTTTTAATGATGATACTGGCATCCGCAATGAGGGTCTCTGAGAAAATATGAAGCGCTTCGTTCAGAGTAGCTTCGAAATTGATATCCGCGAAAGCTTTCCCCTTCAGAACCTTGTAACCAATAAAATCCTGGTTAAAGTCTCCAAACACATAAAACAGCGAATCAATATCGATGTTGTTCAGCTTTACCGAACTGATAAGATCAATCGCTTTGGGATTTTTGGCATCTACAATTCCAGAAAGGGTCAATGCTCCACCCATGGCGTTGAGTTGGATATTCCGCGAGACGGCTACTTCACCTTTTACAAGCAAATCACCCCTTACATCAGTCGGAAAAAACTTTTTGAATTGCATCCTTTTCACATCGCAATTGAAATTCAGGTTCAGGTTTCGGGAGATGCTGAATTGGTAGGGTCCTTTTTGTTGCGAACCGAACCCGATGGCAAACAACTGGTCAATGTCCAGAAATTCGGATTTCAGGTCAGCTTCAATACCGATAGGCTGATCTTCAAAGATGAGGAAAGTGACAATGTTTTTGAAGAAACCATTCAGGAGGAAGTCACTGTTCTCAAATTGACCACGCAGGTCGCTCATCGCGAGGTCATTGTTGTTGAACCGGAGCCCCCCGTTCAGATTGCGGAAGTGCCACTGATCTTTGCCAAGGAGAAAGTCGAGGTCTTTCAACTCTACCGTTCCCTCTGTGCGGACTTGCTG
>DAOMZK010000185.1:0-5484 GCA_035438035.1 Cyclobacteriaceae bacterium
CTTTCCCTACACGACGCACTTCCGTTCTTCTGTACTATTGGGTGAAGATCCGGAGGATGTATTGCTCAGACTTTCTACTCTCCGGGGCGCCGTTGGCCGGTTTGAATTGGTATTACCAGGATCAAAGTTCACGGCCATCGTCGACTATGCCCACACGCCGGATGCGTTGAAGAATGTACTGGAGACCATTACCAATTTCAGATCCCGGCAGGAGCAGCTGATTTCTATTGTGGGATGTGGTGGCAACCGTGACCGTTCAAAGAGACCCTTGATGGCAGCTATCGCTTGCAAGTATTCTGACAAAGTGATTTTCACTTCTGATAATCCCCGTGATGAAGACCCTCTGGAAATTATTCGCGAGATGCAAAAAGGAGTGGGCCCGAGCGATGCGCGTAAGACACTGGTAATGGTTGACAGGGAAGAGGCTATAAAAACGGCGTGCATGATGGCCAAGGATAAGGACATAATCCTCGTAGCGGGAAAGGGTCATGAAACATACCAAGAAATAAAAGGAGTGAGAAAGCCTTTTGATGATAGGGAAGTGGTATTGAGAATGTTAAAAATGTTTGCGAATTAAAATGTGGAGATGTGGAGATGGGAAAATGAGAGGATGTGTATTGATATTTAAAAGAGAGAGTAAATAAGAAAAGGATGCTGTATTATTTGTTCAATTATCTGGACAGAGAGTTTGACCTGATGGGAGCGGGTGTGTTTCAATACATTTCCTTCCGCGCCGGGGCAGCAGCGGTATTGTCTTTACTTATTACCATTACTTTCGGATCGAAGTTGATCGGTTTCCTGCGTCGCAAGCAGGTGGGTGAAGAGATCCGCAACCTGGGCCTCGAAGGCCAGATGCAGAAGAAAGGAACCCCCACTATGGGCGGCATTATCATTCTTGCAGCGATCCTTGTCCCGACTTTACTGCTGGCCAAACTTGATAATGTGTATGTCGTTCTGCTGATCATCGCTACAGTTGGTCTGGGATTAATTGGTTTCCTGGATGACTACATCAAAGTTTTTAAGAAAAATAAAGAAGGACTTGCCGGACGTTTTAAAATCGTGGGCCAGGTTACGATCGGATTGATAGTAGGTTTGACGCTGGCTTTCAACGACAACGTTGTGGTGCGTGAGAAGGTAAGTGCAGAAACGGCCAGCGTGGAAATCCTGCAGAATACAGGTGAAAATGCCATCGACGTCAAGTCAACAAAAACGACAGTGCCTTTTCTGAAGAATAATGAATTTGACTACGGGAACATCCTTCCCTGGTTGGGAAAGGACTACACCTGGATTATCTACACACTGGTTGTGGTTTTAATACTCACGGCTGTATCCAATGGCGCCAACATTACAGACGGTATTGACGGACTGGCAGCCGGAACCTCAGCCATCATCGGATTGACGCTGGCAATCTTCGCCTATCTCTCAGGCCGTGTCGACTTCAGTAGTTATCTCAATATAATGTATATCCCTAACCTCGGAGAGCTCGTGATTTTTTGCACCGCCTTTGTTGGCGCGTGTCTCGGCTTTCTGTGGTACAACGCTTATCCGGCGCAGGTGTTCATGGGTGATACGGGAAGTTTATCACTTGGCGGGATCATCGCTGTGGTGGCATTTTCAGTCAGAAAAGAGTTGATGATACCCGTATTGTGCGGAATTTTTGTGGTGGAGAATCTTTCCGTTATTCTCCAGGTAACCTATTTCAAGTACACGAAGAAAAAGTATGGCGAAGGAAGGAGAATTTTTCTCATGTCGCCGCTCCATCATCATTACCAAAAGAAAAATATACACGAAGCCAAGATCGTGACCCGATTCTGGATCGTGGGTATACTGTTGGCCATTTTTAGTCTTGCAACATTAAAACTCCGATGAAAGAAAATATAGTCATACTGGGAGGAGGAGAGAGTGGGACAGGTGCTGCGCTTTTAGCGAAAGCGAAAGGCATGGATGTTTTTGTATCTGATTCAGGTCAGCTGAAGGAGAAATATAAAACCGAGCTCATCCAGCATGCCATTGAATTCGAAGAAGGCCAGCATACAGAAGAGAGAATTCTGAAAGCAACGCTTGTCATCAAGAGTCCTGGCATACCTGGAAAGACTGATCTCATAAAGAAAATCAAGGCAAAGAAGATTGCCGTCATCGATGAAATCGAATTTGCATTCAGGTATATAAAAGGAAAGGTAATTGCCATCACCGGAACGAATGGAAAGACCACCACCACGCTAATGACCTACCACCTGTTGAAGTCAGCAGACAAAAAGGTGGCATTGGCTGGCAATGTCGGTGAGAGCCTGGCCCGCAAAGTGGCTGTGGAAGATCACGACTGGTATGTACTTGAAGTCAGCAGTTTCCAGTTGGATGGTACCCAGACCTTTCATCCACACATCGGGGTATTATTGAATATTACACCTGACCATCTTGATCGCTACAATCACAAGATGGCCAACTACATCAACAGCAAGTTCAGGCTGACCAAGAATATGGGTTCAAAAGACTATTTCATTTATTTTGTCGATGATCCCATCTCTGGTCCCGAGGCAAAGCAACGTTCAACGGAAGCGTATCGTGTTGAAATTTCACTCGACCACGAAGCCATCACCTCCGCTCACTTTGATGGAAAGAAAATGGTCTTCCAGTTTGGAAAGAAGTCATTCAAGATTGCACAACAGGATACAACCCTGAAGGGAACGCATAACCTCATCAATACCATGGCGGCTGTATCGGCTGCCTACCTCGCCAAAGTGCCGGATTCAAAAATCCGTGAAGGCCTGAAAACTTTCAAGAATGCACCGCATAGACTGGAACCCATTGCAGAGATCAACGGCGTAGAATTCGTCAACGACTCAAAAGCTACCAATGTGGATTCCGTGGTATATGCTTTGGGAAGTTATGACAAGCCACTCATCTGGATCGCAGGTGGTATTGACAAGGGTAACGATTATAATCTGATTAAAAATGAAGTGGCAAAAAAAGTCAAGACGCTGATTTGCCTGGGTAAGGACAACGAAAAGCTGAAAAAGTTTTTTGGGAAAGTAGTGCCTTCCGTTCTGGAAACACAAAGTGTAAAAGAATTGGTGAGCCTGGCACTTCAGTCATCCCAGAAAGGAGATGTCGTATTGCTATCACCCGCTTGTGCAAGTTTTGATTTGTTTAAGAATTACGAAGATCGTGGAAACCAGTTTCGGGAAGCGGTACTGCAGTTGAAAAATGAAGTTGAAGGAGTAAACGCCTGAGTCTTAAAAAAAGGAAAGACAATGAAAAAGTTTAAGGAATGGTCCGATAAAAACCTGCAGGGTGATCCGGTTATCTGGGCAGTGGTTTTTGCACTGTCGTTGATCAGTGTCCTCGTGGTATACAGTTCAATCGGAACGCTTGCCTACAAACGCACGGTGGCGCCTGAGATGATCTTGATTAAACACACCTTTATGGTGTTCCTTGGGCTTGCCGCCATGTGGGTCGCACATAAAGTTGACTATCGCTACTATTCAAAAATTTCCCGGCTTGCACTTTGGGTGAGTGTGCCCTTGCTGATATACACTTTTACCAACGGAACTTCCATTAATGATGCAGCGCGGTGGATTACCCTCCCGATTATCGGAAGCTCATTCCAGCCATCAGATTTTGCCAGCCTTGCATTGATCATTAACCTGGCCAGCATGCTTTCTAAAAAGCAGCAGAATATTGAGGATGTAAAAGACTCATTGATTCCGATGCTTATCTGGTGCGGTATCATTTGTGGATTAATTGCACTCACCAACTTGTCCACAGCTGTATTGCTTTTTGCCACCTGCATGCTGATTATGTTTATCGGTCGGGTGCCGGTAAAATATCTGGCGATGCTGGTGATGGTTGGTGCATTGGCTGGAGCCGTTGCATTGAAATTTGGTGTACGGGGTGAGACTGCCAAGAACAGAATTATCAGTTTTATCCAGGGATCCGAGCTACCATTCCAGGCCAAGCACGCCCGTATTGCGGTCGCATCAGGCGGAGTGATTGGCAAAGGACCGGGTAACAGCGACCAGCGTAATATTCTCCCTCATCCTTATTCTGACTTCGTGTATGCGATTGTCATCGAGGAATATGGCATGATTGGAGGGGTAATTGTGTTGATACTCTATTTGATTTTGCTTCACCGAGGAATGAAAGCCGCATACAATTCGGAGCGGGCTTTCGGTGGATTGCTTTCGGCCGGTTTGAGTTTTGATTTAGTCTGCCAGGCGATGGTGAATATGGGTGTGGTAGTCGGCCTCGGTCCGATTACCGGTCAGCCCCTTCCTTTGATCAGTATGGGTGGAACGGCGATGGTGTTCACCGGACTTTCTGTTGGGATTATTCTCAGCGTGAGCCGCGGCGAACAGGAAGAAAACTGGGGACAGGATGCCGATAGCAGTGAGATAAGGAGTCATAAGGACCTCGAAGAAGCTGCATGATGGAAAAGAATCAACATGGTTTGCACAGCATTTCAATTCGGCCGAACTAAATGAAGAAAGTCGGACCATATCGTCTCATCATCTCCGGCGGCGGCACAGGCGGTCATGTATATCCCGCTATTGCCATTGCTAACACATTCCGGCAACGGCATCCGGACGCTGAGATACTCTTTGTTGGCGCCAAGGGAAAGATGGAGATGGTGAGGGTTCCTGAAGCAGGCTATACCATAATTGGACTTTGGATCAGCGGCATTCAAAGAAGTCTTTCATTATCCAATTTGTCCTTCCCGTTCAAATTGATTTCAAGCATTTTCAAGGCACGCAACATTGTTAAAAATTTTAGGCCGCATGTTGCAATTGGAACAGGCGGGTATGCCAGCGGACCGGTGATGATGGCTGCTACGCGATTTAAAGTACCGGCGATTATCCAGGAACAGAATTCTTATGCCGGACTTACCAATAAGCAGCTTGCATCCAAAGTGCAGGGCATCTGTGTGGCCTATCCCGGTATGGAAAAATATTTTCCGAAGGAGAAAATAAAACTGACGGGTAATCCGGTGCGCAAGGATATTCTGGATGTGAATACCAAGCGTGATCAGTCGCTTCAACATTTTGGATTCAATAATGCAACCCGCACCCTTCTCATACTTGGTGGCAGTGGAGGAGCGCGAACCATTAATGAAAGCGTGCTCGCAGGTCTTGATAAAATAATTGATGCAAAAGTTCAACTGATCTGGCAAACGGGCAAAGTATATTTTGAAAGTGTGAAAGCGCAGATCGCAGATAAAGATCAGAGAAATGTCCGACTGTACGATTTTCTGAAAGAGATGGATCTGGCTTATGCTGCCGCCCATGTCGTGGTATCACGTGCCGGTGCATTGTCCATTTCTGAATTGTGCCTCGCCAAGAAGCCCACTGTACTCGTGCCATCTCCCAATGTGGCAGAGGATCATCAAACAAAAAATGCAATGACACTGGTGGAGGCACAAGCTGCGCAGATTGTCAGGGACGGACAGGCGCGGGAAGTACTGGTGGATACAGCTTTGAGACTGTTGCA
>DAOMZK010000186.1:0-5482 GCA_035438035.1 Cyclobacteriaceae bacterium
GGAGATTTACTATTCACTAAAAATGGAAAAAATGAAAGAGATCGACGTATGGATTGCCCAGCTCAGGAAAATCTGGGAAGCCCGGTTTGATCAGCTTGACAAAGTATTATCCACCATGAAAAAACAAAAAAAATGAACACCACATCAGTATTTGATTTTACGGTTGACAAGTCAACCAAAACAGTAACCATCACAATGGAATTTTCCGCTCCCCTCTCCCTGGTATGGGATGCTTTTACCAAAAAGGAAATCCTCGATCAGTGGTATGCCCCGAAGCCTTTCATATCCAGAACCAAGCGCCTGGACTTCAAAGTCGGAGGCAAACGATTTTATGCAATGGTGGGTCCGGATGGAAAAGAGATGTGGATACTTCAGACTTATATATCCATCACCCCGAAGACCAATTTCAAGCTGTTCAATGTCTTTGCTGACGAAAATGAAAAGCCGCAACCGCCTGGGTCAGATTGGAATTTGAATTTCAGTGAAGCTGGAGACAAAACCAACCGTAGGACAAAAGTGAATATATCCATATACAACGAGTCGCTGGAACGGATGGAGCGGATGATGGCGATGGGATTCAAGGGCGGGATTGAGATGCAGTTAAAGCAATTAGAAGCGTTGTTAGCTTCGAGAACAGATTCAGTATGAAAGTAAGTGGGTAGAAGGTTTTGGGTTTTGGGTTGGCTTCGAACAACTCTGAACCCTGAACCTTGAACCTTGCATCCCTAACCATCAGCTCTCCCGTATTTCCTGCAAAAATCCAACCCGCCGTAGACCGGAATTGCATAAATCGCAACTCATTTAATTCACCGTAGCACTCTTTTCAATTCAAGCCTGCTGGACCCGGAATAGTTTTGATGAGCAAACCAACGCTCATGAAAATAAGCAACATCAACCCCGGCCCAGCTTCAGTTTATTTCGCGATATTGATCAGTGGTGCCATAATTCTTGCCTCCTGTTCCAAGAACACCAATGACCCTACTCCCGCCGTTCCTGTAACCAAAAAAGGTTATGAGGTCCATGCAACAATAATCTTCAGCAATAAAAGTAAACTTCAAATTGATGCTATGGGGTACAAAGCTAGAGTGATCGAGGAACTTTACGGTCGGTGGATTTATGCCAAGACTGCTGACGATGCTGACTTGATTTTTTATGTCTTGAATTTAAGCCCGGGCCTCTATCCGTCGGTCTCCTGTTATTATTATCCAAAAGGTTACTATTCAACCGATCCCTACTTCAGCAATGCATACACCGCCTTGCGCGAACAAAGTATCACCATTGTAGAACATACCGAACATCACCTGCTTGGCTCATTCAATGCCAAATGCATGAAAAGTGCAGGGAAGGATTCGCTGTATGTGAGTGGGACGTTTGAAGGGAATTTTTAGCAAGGTATTTTTACCACCGAAGGCACAGAAGAATGCAATTTGTTAAACGCGGAGGCGCAGAGAGAGGAATACAGCATGGCGCGGTAATCAATGACGTTGAGTAACCGATGACTTTAGTTTGGTTCGAGGTGCCAAAGGCCAAAACGCAACAAATTGATTTCTGTGCCCCAATTCAATTGATATTAAATTATCTCTTGCAGCATCGTTCTGAACTCATTCAGCATCATCGATGTTGCACCCCAGACGATTTCGTTATCGATCAAAAAATGAGGCGCTGACAGCGGGTAGATACCTGCGGCGAGAATTTCTTTTCTTTGAATGGAATCATTCCTGAGAAGATCTTCAAGATCACCTTCCAACACTTTCACCACCTCAACCGGATCGGGTTTGAAAATACTTTTGGATTTCTGAAACGCCACAATGGGCGTCACCATGAAATTGCTAGGGATCACAAACAAGTCCGTGAGCTTTCCGATCACTTCTATCTGGGATCTGTCAACCCCTATCTCCTCTTCACCCTCGCGCAATGCAGTCTGCTCGCTGATCTCGCCAGCTTCTGCTTTCCCTCCGGGAAAACTGATCTGGCCTCCGTGCGTACCAGCATATTCTGGTCTTTTAGTCAGCGGAAATTTAATTGAACCTTTGTCAGGATACAGCAGCAACAAGACCGCTCCCGGTTTGGGCGGAATCTTATGCTCGAACCTGGGCCGGAACGCACCAATGGGTTCGGCGCGCATGATGTCATGAGCCACCGCTCCCGGCAGAGGCAAAGTCAGTCTTGTCTTCAGTTTACCGATAAGTGTTTCAAAATCTACCGGCATACGCTGAGTTGTTCTTTCGTCACCATCATCTCGGATGCCTTCTCTGATAACCTGAACTGTTCGCAGGCTTCCTTCTTCTGCTTGTTCTTCATATAAGCACTGCCGAGATAAAAATGGATGCCGTCAATGAAGTTGTCCATGGACTGCGCTTGCTTTAACATGCGGATGGCATTTTCGGTATCTCCTGTGTTCAGGTAATAGATGCCCTTGTTGCGATAGGCCCAGCCATTGTCAGCGTCCATCAGGATAGACCGGTCGATATCTTTCAAGGCTGAAGCCTGATCACTTTTCATTAACAGTACAAATCCACGGTTATTAAGATAATAAGGTTGATTGGGTGACAAATTGAGCGCCTTTTCTACCAGGGTTAATGCCTTATCATAATCGCCGCGATTTATCTCTATCATGGAAAGGGTGTTGTAGATGTTGGACTCCTTTGGGTCAAGCGCTTCTGCTTTCCGCAGATCACTTTCTGCATCATCCAACTGCCGCATATAATATTTCACCGTCCCCCTGTTCACCAGGTATTCCACATTCGAACCATCCAGGGTCAGCGCTTTGTTGAACGCACGGAGAGCTTGGGGAAAGTCGCGCATTTTGGTGAAGAGGAGTCCCTGTAGAAAATAGGCAATAGCCGTATCCGGCTTTGCGGCAATTACCTTATTTACATCTTCCTGTGCATTGAAATACTGCTTCAGTTCATAGTACGTATTCGCTCGGTTGAAATAGGCAGGAAGAAATTTTGCATCGCAGGCAATCGCCTTGTTGTAATAATTGATTGCCTCTTCAAAAAGATTCTGCCGGAAGCTGATCGTCCCCAGGTTGTTGAGCGCATCTGCAAAACAGGGCTCAATTTTCAGTGCGGCATTAAAGTAATTCGCTGCCTGCTGGGTGTTGTTTTCTTCCAGGGAGAGGTTGCCTTTTAATAGAAGCTGCTGGAGCCGGAACTCCTTTTTATCGGAGCAGCCAAATAGTAGTATACATAAAGCGAGCAGTATCCTTCTCATTTTCTTCGTGAACCTAACAATTGTTAACCATTCATTGTTTTCACCCATCCCGGATATCGTTTCCAACAGATTAATGCAGATTGAATGTTCGTGGATTATCGCTGATTTTGCATTTATCTGCGAAAATCTGCGTATCGGGATGCGGGAACCTGTATTTAATTTCTGCAAGATAAGACGCGTTTCTTCGCAAATCGCTTTGATAATCCAACATTCAGTCCTTTATTTGCATCCATGATTCAAACACAAAACATCCATCTGCACCATCACCATGCTCCGGCATGTTGAGTGGCAGGTCTATGTTTTGAAACTATACAAAGCATATTTGAAGCTTGCCAGTGGCAAGCTTTTTTTTTGAATAAAAGTGAAATAAATAATCAAACTATGAGTGACGTACTACGCATCGCCATCCAGAAATCCGGAAGACTCCAGGAAGGATCGCTTGCACTCCTGAAGGAATGCGGTCTTACTTTCGGAAATGGAAAAGACCAGTTAAAAACCCAGGCAAGCAATTTTCCCCTGGAAGTGCTCTTCCTGCGCGATGACGACATCCCGGAATACATTGAGGACGGTGTGGCCGACACGGGTATCATCGGAGAAAATGTATTTGCCGAAAAGCAAAAAAACAACATAGTCATCCGGCGGCTGGGTTTTGCCAAATGCAGGCTCTCCATCGCCGTGCCCCGTAGCATGGATTACTCTAATTCAAGCTGGCTCGCCGGTAAAAACGTCGCCACATCCTACCCTGCCATCTTCAGACAATTCCTCGCCAAAAAGAATATTAATGCCAGTATCCACCAGATCAGCGGCTCAGTGGAAATTGCTCCGGGCATCGGACTGGCGGACGCGATTTTCGACATCGTCAGCACCGGCAGCACGCTGGTGAGCAACGGCCTGAAAGAGGTGGAAGTGGTGATGCAGTCGGAGGCGATACTGGTGGCCGGACCCAAACTCGGCACCGCGAAACAGAAAATTCTGGATCAACTGCTTTTCAGAATCGAAGCGGTCAACTCTGCCCGGAACAACAAGTACATTCTGCTCAACTGCCCCAACGACGCCATTCAGAAAATCACCGATGTGATCCCCGGAATGAAAAGTCCGACGATTATGCCCCTGACCCGCACCGGCTGGTCTTCGCTGCACTCAGTGGTGAATGAAAATGATTTCTGGGAAAAGATTGATCTGTTGAAATCATTTGGCGCCGAGGGCATCCTGGTTATCCCCATAGAAAAAATGATTGCGTGATGAAAAAGTATATCAATCCTTCGCCCTCATCCTGGAAAGACCTCTGTGAACGACCATCCCTGGAGCTTGAATTTCTTGAAAGCTCGGTGAGAAACACCATCAATCGGGTAAAACTGTCCGGTGATCTGGCCATAAAAGAACTGACACAACAGTACGATGGTGTGGCGTTGAATGCTCTCGCCGTCTCTGACCAGGAAATTCGGTCTGCCATTTCCGGACTGGATAAAAACATAAAGAAATCCATCCGTGTTGCCGAAGACAACATCCGGAAATTTCATTCGGCTCAGAAGCGGGATTTCCCCGAAGTAGAGACCATGCCCGGTGTGAAATGCTGGCGCAAGTCTGTACCCATTCAGAAGATCGGAATTTATATTCCGGGAGGATCGGCGCCACTATTCTCCACCGTTCTTATGCTGGCGATACCTGCCCAGATAGCCCGTTGCCGCGACATTATCCTTTCCACCCCTCCGGGAAAAGACGGAATGGTTCACCCTGCCATTTTGTTTGCCGCCTCTCTTGCCGGCATCACCAAAATATTCAAGGCCGGAGGCGCACAAGCCATTGCTGCCATGGCTTACGGAACCCAAAGTATTCCGCCCGTATCTAAAATTTTCGGCCCGGGGAATCAATACGTAACCAAAGCCAAACAGATGGTGAATATCGATGGCATTGCGATTGATATGCCGGCAGGACCTTCAGAAGTAATGGTTATCGCAGATCAGTCGGCTGATGCCTCCTTCATCGCCGCTGATCTTTTATCGCAGGCAGAGCATGGAGCAGACAGCCAGGTGGTGTTGGTTACTACCAGTGAAAAATTAATTGCAGCAGTTGAAAAAGAACTGACAACACAAGTGGAAGAACTCCCCAGAAAGGAAACCGCCAAAGATGCCTTGCAGCACAGCCTGGCTATTTACTTTCAGTCGCAGGACAAGGCCATTGACTTTGCCAATGAATACGCTCCGGAACATTTGATATTAAACACAACGAATTGTGATGCGGTCGCTGACAAAATTGAAAATGCCGG
>DAOMZK010000187.1:0-5417 GCA_035438035.1 Cyclobacteriaceae bacterium
CAGTTTTCCGGCTTACAATTATTATTAAGTTAGGTTAACTTTGTTATCCTATGACCTTTTTTTAAGGCTTTTAATTTTTTGACTCTGAACCTGACCGTTACCTTACGAACCCTTCTTTTGACCGTCTTCATGATGGCATTTGCACCATCGTGGGGTCAGAAGGACGATGGCGCTACCACCTTCCCTCTGGATAATTTCTATGCGGAGATCAAGCACCGGCCCAGGTCTATCTTTAAAAACATCAAGTTTGGATTCAGCACAGGGTATGGCAACACATTCTTCAGTCACAAGCTTGAGGGATTTGGTATTTATCAGGCTGCCGGTAGTCCGCCCTCTATTTTTGTCGCTTCTGGTCCGCCAACATTAAGGATAGCCAATTGGGTTAACCAGGGGGGAACAGACCCAACACCATTCCAGGGCAGTGCATTCACTGTCAACACCAACGACCCACCCCTGGGCTTTAAGGGCAATGCCCTGAACATTCCTTTGAAACTTACATTGCATTATGAATTCGGAGGGAAGTACAGAATCGGAGGAGGATATTCATATGAGTTGATGAGCATAGGAACACTGAAACCAATTTCATACACCGATCAGATTTCCGGATTTCAACCGACCGCATCAAGTGGATGGATGAGCAAATATTTTGGGCTGATTGGCGTTTCGTTTTACAGGTTAGGAGACTACTTGTTTACCGGCGATGCCCAGATCGGAGGGTATAATCCCGGAAGCAATTTCAATTCTGCACTCGTCAAAGCCGGAATTTATGTAAACGTTGGAGTAACCGTGGAGCGTGAGTTATCGGAATACTTAAGCGTTTTTGCGCGGCCTTCATTTGATATCAAAAGTTATTCCATGACTTTGCCGGAGGGCGGCCCATCCATCGATCATAACATCAATGCTTTCTACATCAACATCGGTATTTCCTACAGCATTCCTGAATTGCCCAAATGTTTCATCCATGACTGCAAGATTCAAATGAACCATGCCCATGGCAATAAGGAATATCGCAGCAGGGTTCATCCCATCTACAAAAAGCAGAATCCCCAGTATGGAGAAAACCATCCCAACCTGATCAAATACAAGGGAAAGAATAAGAAGAAAATGAATCCCTACTAGGGGGTCATAAATTCCTCTTTTTTAAGCTCAAATTCATTGATTTTTAACCGATTCCGGTGTCCGGATTACTCTCTTTTTTACCTATCTTCGCGCGTTTAATTATTCATACGTAATCGATCTAATCCAGTGGCAGAAGAGACCAGTAGTCTACCCCCCCGGCAGAACATTATCCCGATCAATATTGAAGAAGAAATGCGCGGTGCATACATCGACTACTCGATGTCTGTTATCGTTTCGCGTGCTTTGCCTGACGTTCGGGATGGACTTAAACCTGTTCATCGCAGGGTACTTTTCGGGATGCAGGAATTGGGTGTTAATTATAACAAGCCCTATAAGAAATCAGCGAGGATCGTAGGAGAGGTGTTGGGTAAGTATCATCCCCATGGTGATGCGTCAGTTTATGATACGATGGTGCGGATGGCCCAGGACTGGTCTTTGCGCTATACCCTCGTTGACGGCCAGGGTAATTTTGGTTCTGTAGATGGAGACTTCCCGGCTGCCATGCGATATACAGAAGCTCGTCTCCGGAGAATTGCAGAAGAACTGTTGGCGGACATCAACAAGGATACGGTAGATTTTCAATCCAACTTTGACGACTCACTGACAGAACCGACTGTATTGCCGGCTAAAATCCCGAACCTGTTGGTGAACGGATCTTCTGGAATTGCTGTCGGGATGGCCACGAACATGGCACCACACAATCTGCGTGAGGTAGTGGATGGAATTATTGCCTACATCGATAACCGGGACATTACGATCCAGGAGTTAATGAAGTTTATTACCGCACCTGATTTCCCGACGGGGGGAATCATCTACGGACTTTCAGGAGTACAAGAGTCCTATCTCACGGGCCGCGGCAGGGTGGTGGTGCGTGCCAAGGCCGAGATCGTGACAAATGCAAAAGGGAAAGACCAGATCGTAGTTACCGAAATACCCTACCAGGTCAACAAGGCGCTGATGATTGAGAAAACCGCCATGTTGATCAATGAGAAAAAAATTGAAGGCATAACTGATCTGCGTGATGAATCAGATCGGGATGGATATCGGGTTGTATATGATCTCAAGAAAGATGCTATTCCGAATATTGTACTGAATAACCTGTTCAAATACACCCAGCTACAATCCTCATTTGGAGTAAATAATGTGGCATTGGTCAAAGGGAGACCGCAGACGCTGAACCTGAAAGACCAGATCATTTATTTTGTTGAGCACCGGCATGAGGTGGTGGTGCGCCGCACAAAATTTGAATTGGCTGAAGCTGAAAAAAGGGCACATATTCTGGAGGGCTACCTGATCGCGCTTGATCATCTGGATGAAGTGATTGCCCTGATCAGAAACTCCAAGGATCCTGAGGTCGCCAAGATAGGATTGATGGAAAATTTTCAGCTTTCTGAAATCCAGGCTAAGGCCATTCTCGAAATGAGATTGCAGCGGTTGACTGGCCTGGAGCGGGAGAAAATTCAAAATGAATACAAGGAAGTAAAAGCATTAATCGCCAGGCTGAATGAGATTCTAGCCAGCGAGTCTGTAAGGATGGAGATCGTCAAGACTGAACTCCTGGAAATGAGGGAACGCTATGGAGATGATCGGAGGACAGAGGTAGTAGCGAGTGATGATGATATTACGGTTGAAGACATGATCCCCAATGAGGAGATGGTAATCACCATTTCCAATCAGGGGTATGTAAAGCGGACACTGCTTTCGGAATACAGGACACAAGGAAGAGGAGGCATTGGTTCAAAGGGTGTTTCCACTAAGGAAGATGATTTTACGGAGCATTTGTTCATTGCCCATGCCCATCAATATCTGCTGATCTTCACCGCACAGGGCAAAGTTTTTTGGAAAAAGGTGTATGAGATTCCGGAAGGAGGTAAAACGTCGAAAGGCCGTGCAATTCAGAATTTACTCAACATTGAGCCTGGCGATTCAGTGCGAGCAGTATTGAATGTCAAGAGCATTGAGGATGAGTCGTACATAAAGGAGAATTTTGTTATTCTTTGCACGGAGCAGGGTACGATCAAAAAGACTTTTCTGGAAGCCTACTCCCGCCCGCGAACCAGTGGCATCACCGCTATCACCGTTCATGAAGGCGATCGTTTGTTGGATGTTGCCTTGACAAATGGAAAGAATCATATTGTGATTGCCAAGCGCGGTGGCAAAGCCGTTCACTTCAGTGAATCCGATGTACGGCCAATGGGCAGAACAGCCGCTGGTGTGCGGGGTGTAACGCTTGAAGGAGCCTCGGATAGAGTAGTGGGGATGGTTTGTATAACAGGTGAAGATGCTAACTTGCTGGTCGTTTCAGAAAAGGGGTACGGCAAGCGCTCATCGATTGATGACTATCGTATAACCCGAAGAGGTGGAAAAGGGGTAAAAACGATCAATATCACTGAAAAAACTGGCAAGCTTGTTGCGATTAAGCAGGTAGGAGATCAGGATGAATTAATGATTATCAACCGGTCAGGTATCAGTATCCGGATTAAAATTGAAGAACTGAGGGTAATGGGCCGTGCCACACAAGGTGTCAGACTGATCCGCTTAAATGAAGACGATTCAATTTCTTCTGTGGAGAAAATTCAGAAGATTGAGGAAGTCGAAAATGGAAACCAAACAGAAAAATAAATAGATTGAAGATGAAAAAGTTAGTTGTAATTCTTTTTGCAGTTGCTCCTGCATTGGGTTTCTCACAAATTAAGCCGAGCATACCGAAAGCAGAAACTGCATTACGTGCTGGAAAACTGGATGAGGCCAAATCGATAATCGATGCCACTACCGGCAACCAGGAATTTATGGTGGACAAAAAGGGACAACCCACCAAAAATGCAGTAAAAGCCTGGTACCTGAGAGGAATAATTTATGCCTCGATTGATACTTCAAGAAATGAAAAATATAAAAACCTTGATCCTAATCCTTTTGCTCAGGCAAAAGAGGGATTTGACAAAGCCATGGAATTAGATGGAGGCAAAAGTCAATTCCTCTTTACAGATAAGAACGGATTTCCAATGCTGTATAATAATGTGAATACAGGATTTGCACAGGCTATATTCAACAAGGCTATTGCAGAGTATTCTGAAAAGAAAAATTACAAGAAGGCTTTCGAACACTGTGAGCAAACTCTCTATTTTATCCCCCAGGATACTGCGGTCATCATGAATGCAGGTGTATTCTTTGGACCATCAGCTGATGAAACAGAAAAATCAATCCAGTATCTGAATAAGTACATCTCCATGGGAGGTACTTCTTCTGACGCCTATGTCATGCTTTTCAGTCTGACACGCGATAAACTGAAGGACAATGAGAAGGCGCTGCTAATTATTCAGGATGCTATCAAGAAATATCCCAAGAATGCGGACTTCCCGAAATACGAGCTCGATTTGTTTGTTAAGATGAACAGACTGCCGGATGCTAAAATCTCAATGGAGAAACAGGTGGCTGAGCATCCGGATGACAAAGAATCAAGGTATTTCCTCGCCGTGATCAACAGTGAACTGGGCAACCCGGAGGAGGCAAAAAAATGGTATCAGGAAGCCATTAAACTTGATCCTAAATATTACGAACCCCACCTGGGACTGGCTGAAATTGTTTACCTGGATGCCAAGTCCATTAAAGTTCAGATGAATCAACTCGGTATCAGCAAAGAGGACACCAAGAAGAAAATTGAACTGGACAAAATCTATGTTGAGAAATTAAAAGTGTCTCTTCCATACTGGCAGCAATGTGAAAAAATGAGCCCGGATGATGCTAAAGTTCTGGATACACTGCTCGGTATCTATACTGACCTCGACATGCAACCTGAGCTCACTAAACTTGCCAAGCATATGAAAGCTTTGGGTCTGTTAGACTAAACTAATTAACCCCACCAAGAAAGCCGGCCTCTTGCGAGCCGGCTTTTTTATTTTAACCTTTTTTTTAATTTCTGATTTGTAGATTGAGAACAAATCGAACAACGCTTGTCCAATCCCATCCCGGAACTAAAACGCATACTGACTCCTGTAATGGTATGGGGTTTGGGTGTGGGATATGTAATCTCCGGCAATTATTTTGGATGGAACCTCGGTCTTGAAAAAGGTGGTACACTCGGCCTCGCCGTGGCAACAGCATTTGTTATTGTCATGTACATCACTTTTACATACAGTTTTGCAGAGCTCGCATGCGCCATACCCAGGGCAGGAGGGGCTTTTGATTATGCCAACCGGGCGCTGGGGGAAGATTTGGGATTTGTTGCCGGCATGGCACAGAATGTTGAGTTTATTTTTGCGCCACCGGCAATAGCGTTTGCGATTGGATCTTATTTGAAT
>DAOMZK010000188.1:0-5413 GCA_035438035.1 Cyclobacteriaceae bacterium
AAGGTGTTAATAAAGTGCCTTGAATTTGTTCATAGGTATATAAACTCACCTGATTGGCTCTTTCGATATAAGGAATGATTAAAGGAAGCAAAAGAATAATATTTAGAAGCACCGCTAAAAACAATTTTAATACCCATTTCCTTTGAACCATATTTTTTAGAAATAATTTTCCTTTCACATTCGGTTTGCTGATCCACAAAATGCCACCGTGCTTTTGAGCATCAACGGGCTGCGCAACCATTGTAAATTTCAACCCCACCCCTCCTTTGTTTAATTCTCTCGGAGCATAATCATCACGGGTATTCCAGAATAAAGGATTCACCGTAACGGCATCCTTGTAATAGGTATTGTAATTATTGGGTTCGTAATTCTTTCCAAACGTACACCAGGATGCCCAGACTCCCGTCTCTTCCGCGCTGGATGAAGGCTTTAAAAATTTAAACGCTGATTCCGGAATGGCCCGTCCGATGAGATAAGCCACCACCAGCTGTTTCTGCAATTCATTCCCGTCAAAAAACTCCTGTAGCAATCTCACTGCGTGATATGATCCCTGGCTGTGCGATGCAATGACGATGGGTCTACCCTGTTGTAATGACTCAGGTAATATTGAAAGGCCGACTTCACATCCTCATAGGCCAGGTCCAGGGAAGCTTTGGCGCTTTCCTTATCATCTGAATAAAATGCCGACAAGTGCGCTTCCCGATAGTACGGCGCATAGATCCGGCACGAGCCATTAAAAATAGTGGCCTGGTTGAGAATGGTGGAAGTCTGTATTTTATAATTCAGTCCTGCATCATTGACATCGGCGTTCCAGTGATGCGGGCTTGAAGGCTTTTCTGTGAAGATAGTCGGGTGAACAAAAAAGACATCCGCTTGCGCCGCGTGCTGTTCATTTTTCAAATGGGATTTTAACGGGATGCTGTCGGCAGCGTCGGTCTTGCCGGGTAAAGCTGCCCACGTTTCTGTCAATTGGTAGTTTGGTGCCGGTGGCGTTGGACTGTCTTTGAACTTTGTAGAAAGGACATACGGCCTGCTCGCACAACTGACGAGAGAAAAAAATATTCCGAAAAAAGCTAATAGCCTAATCAATCTCATCGCAACAACTCACGGGAGATCACCATCTTTTGAATCTCTGTTGTGCCTTCATAAATCTGCGTGATCTTGGCATCACGCATCAATCTTTCCACATGAAATTCCTTTACGTATCCGTAGCCGCCATGAATCTGAACCGCTTCGGTGGTCACTTCCTGCGCAATCTGTGACGCGAAAAGTTTGGCCATAGCAGCGGCTTTCACAAAATCTTTTTTCTGATCCTTCAGGAAAGCTGCCTTCCAGATCAGCAATCGCGCCGCATCAATTTTTGTTGCCATCTCTGCAAGCTTGAACTGGATGGCCTGGTGATCCGACAAATGTTTGCCAAATGCCTTGCGCTCTTTGGAATATTTTAAAGCCAGTTCATAGGCTCCAGAAGCTATACCCAATGCCTGTGATGCAATTCCAATCCGTCCGCCATTGAGTGTGCCCATGGCAAATGTGAATCCAAATCCTTCTTCTCCTATCCGGTTGGCTTTAGGAACTTTCACATCGGTGAACATCAGGGAATGTGTATCACTCCCGCGGATTCCCATCTTGTCTTCCTTTTTTCCCACCGTAAATCCGGGCATCCCGCGTTCCAGGATCAGGCAGTTAATTCCCTTGTGTTTTTTTGCCGCATCGGTCTGCGCCATCACAAGGTAAACACTGGCGCTGCTTCCATTGGTAATCCAGTTCTTTGTCCCGTTCACCAGGTAATAATCGCCTTTGTCTTCTGCTGTTGTCCGCTGACTGGTGGCATCCGATCCCGCTTCCGGTTCTGAGAGACAGAAAGCACCGATGACTTCACCCGCAGCAAGGCGTTTGAGATATTTCTGTTTCTGTTCTTCGTTGCCATGTCGTTCCAAACCCCAGCAAACCAGTGAATTGTTGACGGACATCATCACAGAGGCTGATGCATCCACTTTGGAAAATTCCTCCATTGCGAGCACGTAGGAGATCGTATCCATTCCTCCGCCGTTGTATTGTGGATCCGTCATCATGCCCATAAAGCCGAGTTCACCCATTTTGCGCTGGAGTTCCACCGGGAATTTGGCCTCCGTATCCCTTTCAATAACACCGGGAAGCAATTCATTTTGTGCAAAATCGCGGGCAGCCTGCTGTACCGCCAGATGTTCTTCCGTGAGTTGAAAATTCATGGTTCAGGTGAAGTTGAGAATGAACAAAGATTCAAAAAATTGTCCATACATCCATCGGCAGCCGCTGACCAAATGAGCTGCCAGGCAATAAAAAAGCCCCGAATGCATCGGGGCTCATTATGTCTGTTAAATGCCGTTTATTCATCGCGGCTTCCCCCGAGGTAAAGCATAACGTAATAGGCCAGTGTGGTAATGGCACCGATGGCAGCCACCACGTACGTCATCGCAGCCCATTTGAGCGCATCCTGCGCCATATCATATTCCTGTGTCGTGACAATATTTCTTGTCTTCACCCAGGCCAATGCACGGCGACTGGCATCGAATTCAACCGGTAGTGTGACGACAGCAAACAAAGCAAAGACGGAGTAGCAAACAATCATCACAAGCAGAGCAGTATTCCATGAAAGCAATCCACCGGCAAAAATTCCTCCGAAGATCAATGCCATCATAATATAATTCATGATGGTGGCACTGATGCTCTGAATGGGAACCAGTGCGGAACGAAGTTGCAGCATACTGTACGCGTTGGCATGTTGTACCGCGTGACCACACTCATGAGCGGCAACGGCTGCGGCTGCGGCATTTCTTCCCTGAAAAACACCTTCGCTCAGATTCACTGTTTTAGTTTCAGGATTATAGTGATCCGTAAGCTGGCCTTCAACACTGACCACTTTGACATCGTGAATGCCATTGTCCGCGAGCATCAACCTGGCTATCTCTCCTCCTGTCAAATCCTTGCTAAGGTGGATTTGAGAATACTCTTTGAATTTGCTTTTCAGCCTTGAACTGATGATCCAGCCGATCAGCATAAAAAAAATCCCAATGAACATCGCTCCAAAACTCATAATACTTGTGGTTACGTTTTTTTAATTTTTTCTACAATCTTGGTGGTAGAATACCCCGGCACAAAATCGATCGTTTTCACCACCCCTCCTGCTTTTTTCACAACATCTGCGCCAACGATATTTTCTGCCAAATAGTCACTTCCCTTGACTAAAACATCAGGAACAAGGGCAGAAATGAGGTCCAGGGGTGTGTCCTCGTTGAAAAAAACCACCAGGTCAATAAACTGCAGGGAAGCCAAAATTTGTGCACGCGAATGCTGATCCTGGATGGGTCGCTCCGGACCTTTAAACCGACTGACAGAATCGTCGGTATTTAAACCCAGCACAAGCTTGTCGCCCAGTGCCCTCGCTTTTTCCAAATAATCCACATGACCCAGGTGAAGGATGTCGAAGCATCCATTGGTGAATACCACTTTCTTACCGTCTGCTTTCCATTGCTGTACGCGGGCTTTCGCCTGAGCAAGTTCTTTTATTTTGTCGGCTGCTTTTTCCATCGGATAAGCCAATAACTAATGATCAAAGATACGACGCCGCCCACAATCATGCTGAGGGTCTGCCAGGCGTGAAAGATGAATACAAATGCAATGGCGTCTGCCTGCGGTAAATTGTATAACATCACCAGGCCGAAGGGTACAATGGTGTGATAGGAACCCGTCCCGCCCGGCAACGGCACGGCCATGGCGATTGCCCCAAGTGCAAACAAGGTAAGTACCGCACTGAATCCAAGACCATTCGTGGTATCGAAAGCCATGATCACCGTGTAGCTCATCAGAAAATACAAAAACCAAATTGTAAGTGAATAGAATACAAACAGCCATTTATTCTTAAGCTGAAATACGGACATCAGCCCTTCCCTGAAGCCGCGAAATATTTTCAGGAGTTTCTCATTTTTACGGAAAAAATAAATTATTGCTCCCAGAAGCATTGCAGCAAGAAGGCCGATGATCACCCAGGATGGTATTTTGAATCCCTCATTTCCGGAGCCCACCTCCAGGGATTCGAGAAAAGACATCAGTTTTTCCCATTCAGCGAAGAAGGCAATGACAATCAGCAGCAACAGACACAACACATCGACAATTCGCTCTACGACAACTGTACCAAATGAAACTTCAACGGGTGTGTCTTCCAATTTATACAGGTTATAGCATCGGGATACTTCGCCGCCGCGGGGAACCGCAAGATTGACCAGATAGCCTATCATCAACGAGAAAAAACTGGAACTCAGTTTCACATGATTGCCTGTGGGAACCAGTAGCATTTTCCATCTCTCCGCCCGCAAAAAGTGACTGATGTAGGCTACCACCACCATGAGTAGCAGCCATGTTTTATTAGACCCCTGCCAGGCTTTCCAGATGAAGTCCATTTTATTTTCCCCTTCTCCCACATTCAATCCGCGCAACGAAAGCCACAGTAGCCCGGAGGTAAGCAGGATTATAAGAATGTACTGGAGAAGATTGCGTAGAATTTTTGGCAATTGAATTCTTTGAATTTGAAATTAATTCCTCAACAAATGCCAAGATACATTTTCCGTCTAAAATGATCTTTCATCTTCTTGTCGGACAACGTTTTTGAATCTATTGCCGATCGTGGACAGTGGTAAATTTAACATCAGGTATAAACGGCGTTGGACGTGAAGGGGTTGAGATTGCCGGATCTTATCCGATTTTGCCGTTCTCCGTGTTGTAGGCGAAGGCGTGGCTAGGTTATTAAAAAAACCCCTTCCCGTCGCTTTTTTAGGGGAAGAACGACAGGCTTAATAATTGATTTACAGTTGAATAAGGGGTGAATTTACCGTATCTTTGTCCCCTCGTTTCTCTTAATAAATCATATTATGTCCAAACTTCGCATTCTTTATGTAGCCAGCGAGATCAACCCGTTTCTGCAAACATCTGATGTTTCGGATTTTGTCCGAAAACTGCCCCAGGCTATGCAGGAAAAAGGCATGGAGATCCGTATTCTGGTACCCCGTTTTGGTTTGATCAATGAGCGCAAAAACCGGCTTCACGAGGTTGTTCGGTTGTCCGGTATCAATATTTCAGTTGGAGATGAGGAGAAGCCGCTGATTATCAAGGTGGCCTCGATACCCAATGCAAAACTGCAGGTTTACTTCATCGACAATGAGGACTATTTCCACCGCAAATCCGTTTTTCACGATAAGGAAAATAAATTCTATGAAGACAATGATGAGCGGGCGATTTTTTTCTGCAAGGGGGTTATAGAGACCGTGCGCAAGCTGGGATGGAGTCCTGACATCGTGCATTGCAATGACTGGATTACGAGCTTTATTCCGCTTTATCTAAAAACGACTTATAAGAACGATCCTCTTTTTAAAAACAC
>DAOMZK010000189.1:0-5399 GCA_035438035.1 Cyclobacteriaceae bacterium
CCTCCTTTGTTCAATGCGTTTTTCTTTTCGAGTGTGGCAATCTCCTCTTTGGCAAGAGACTGGATCACCGCTGACACTTCCTTCATACGCTGACCATATTGCTTGCCCAACTTGGCAAAATTCGGTTTTACTTTCTTTACCAGCAATCCGGAAGTGTCGTCAATGTATTCGATACTCTTTACATTTACTTCTGCCTTGATTATGTCCTCCACTTCCTTTACTCTTTTCGCAAATTTCCCATCCTGCACCGGAAGCAATACTTTCTGCAGGGGTGTACGCACTTTTATTTTGCTGTTCTTGCGGATCGAGTGAACCAGCGAACAAATACTCTGTGCATAGGACATGGATATTTCAAGCTCGGGTTCCCTCCTGCTGTTCTCTGCCACTGTCAGGTCAGAATGATGAACAGATTCGTGACGAAGTGGTGTATTGTGCTTTCGCGCTTTTTCCCTGATGTTGTCCGTCAGGCTGCGATATAAAAATTCTGCATAAAAAGGGGCGACGGGTGACATGAGTTGAGTGGTCACCATCAGGCACTCATACAATGTTTCATATGCCGCTTTTTTGTCTACTGTCAGTTGCATCGTATTGCCACCGGATTCAGAGGAGGGCTGCCAAAATCTTTTTCGGTTCAGTCTGACATACCAGTTTGACAGGTGGTCATTGACAAATTCCTGAATGGCCCGCGTAGCCTTGGTCGGTTCATAGTCATCGTAAGCTGCGGTAACTTCGGCGACCAATGTCTGCAGCTTTGAAATGATCCAGCGATCAAGGACAGTTTGGTCATTGTGGGCGACAAGTTTCATTTCGTCTTTGACGTAGCCATCAATATTGGCATACAACGAAAAAAACGAATACGTATTCATCAACGTACCAAAGAAGCGACGCTGGGTTTCCACCAACCCGCCGAGGTCAAATTTCAGATTGTCCCAGGGTGGAGCGTTTTCCATCATATACCAGCGGACAACATCCGGTCCAAATTTCTCCAGTGTTTCAAACGGATTGATAACGTTGCCCTTCCGTTTGGACATTTTATTTCCGTCTTTATCGAGCACCAGGCCGGTGGACAAAACATTTTTAAATGATACGCTGTCAAAAAGCAATGCGGCAATGGCATGGAGGGTGAAAAACCAACCACGCGTTTGATCGACTCCTTCTGAAATAAAATCTGCAGGATAGGCACCATTCCATCCTTCGTTGAACGGCTGTGCGTCACCTTTCTTTAATTTCTCTGAATTCAAACCCCATTGCGCATAAGGCATGGCTCCGGAATCAAACCACACGTCAATGAGATCGGACTCTCTGTACATAGGTTGTCCCGATGAACTGGTGAGTACAATTTGGTCGACGTAGGGCCGATGAAGATCAAATGAAGAATGACGAGGGTCGAATGACGAGTTTGCGAAACCCCGCTTTCTTGCTTTTTCTACTTCAGCAGTAAGTTCACTTACAGAGCCAATGCAGATTTCTTCCTTGCCATCCTCGGTTCTCCAAATGGGAAGCGGTGTTCCCCAATATCTTGAGCGAGACAAGTTCCAGTCGACGAGATTTTCAAGCCAATTGCCAAAACGGCCCGTTCCGGTAGATTCAGGTTTCCAGTTGATGGTTTTATTCAGTTCGACCATCCGGTCTTTTAGCGCTGTCGTTTTGATGAACCAGGCATCAAGCGGATAATACAATACCGGTTTGTCGGTGCGCCAGGAATGTGGGTAGGTGTGCTCGTATTTTTCAACCTTGAAAGCTTTGTTCTCCTCTTTCAGGATGATGGAGATGATCACATCTGTATTTTTATAATCCGGGTGATTTTCGTCCTCATCCGTATAATTCTTCACATAAAACTCATTTTCACCCAACGGCTTGTGGGTTTTAATGGCATACTTCGAAACACCTTCCTTCAACTTCGCACCAATCTCATTGACAAATTTTCCCTTCTTATCCACCGTAGGCACTTCATTTCCCGACTCATCCCTAATGGTCATGGGTGGAATGCCGTTTTGCTTCGCTACGCGGAAGTCATCTGCACCGAAGGTTGGTGAGGTATGGACGACTCCCGTGCCGTCTTCCGTGGTTACAAAATCCCCTGCAATTACACGAAAGGCTTTATCCTGATCATACAATGGCTGAACATAGGGCATCAATTGTTCGTAGGCCATTCCTATTAAATCCTTTCCGGCAAATTCCTGTACGATGCTGAATGGAATCGCCTTGTCACCAGGTTTATAATCCTCCATTAGGAGGTCTTTGTTTTTCTCGGTAAAATATTTTCCAACAAGGTCCCTGGCCAGCACCACGCTAACTGGTTTGTACGTGTATGGATTAAAACTATTGACTTGTGCATATTTTATTTTCTCACCCACAGCAAGCGCAGTGTTCGATGGAAGCGTCCACGGTGTGGTTGTCCAGGCGAGAATGTAAACGGGGTTTCCTGACTTCTCAAAAAGAAAGTCCGATTTTTTCTCCCGTTTCAGTGCAAACTGCGCTACGATCGAAGTATCCTTCACATCCTTATAACATCCTGGCTGGTTCAATTCATGCGAACTGAGCCCGGTGCCATCTGAGGGCGAATAAGGCTGAATGGTATATCCTTTGTACAGCAGACCTTTTTTGTAAAGCTGCTTCAATATCCACCACAGTGTCTCGATGTATTCATTGTTGTAGGTGATGTAGGGGTGTTCAAGATCAACCCAATAGCCCATCTTCTCGGTGAGGTCATCCCATTGATCTTTATACTTCATCACCGTCTCCCGGCACTTCCGGTTGTATTCTTCTACTGAAATTTTTTTGCCAATGTCGTCTTTGGTGATGCCCAGTTCTTTTTCCACCTGCAGTTCAACGGGCAGTCCATGGGTATCCCAGCCGCCTTTGCGTTTTACCTGGTAGCCTTGCAGTGTTTTGAAACGGCAAAAAATGTCTTTCACCGTGCGGGCCATCACATGGTGAATGCCCGGTGTGCCATTGGCAGAAGGTGGCCCTTCGTAAAAAGTAAAAGTCTTTTTCCCTTCGCGGTTGATTACGGATTGTTCAAAGATTCTTTCTGTCTTCCAGAATGCGAGCATCTCTTCCGCAACCTTTGCAAAATTCAGTTCTTTATATTCTTTGTACTTCATCTAAAGTCGTTCGTAGTTGATGATTAATGGGAATACAAAATTCCCTGTTGTTTTACTCCGCTGCACCCTGACGGTCGTGAATTTTAATCTTGCTTAAATCTATTTCCTCGTCTTCTGATTCGCCATAAAATGTCAGGTCATAGTCGTCAATCAGTAATTTTTCATCATACTGTTTCTTCGGTTTGTCGAAGGTCATGATTAATGCCGGGAGCAGAATCAGGTTGGTGAACATGGAAATGACCAAAGTAGTAGAGGTGAGAATTCCCAACGCGATGGTTCCACCAAAATCAGAGAAGGCAAAAATGATAAAGCCGGAAAACAGCACAACCGAAGTATAGATGATACTTTTACCTGTTTCCAGGATGCTTTCACTTACGGAGCGGGGTACAAAAAATCCAGAAGCCAAAAGTTCCTGCCTGTATTTGGCAAGATAACGGATGGAATTGTCAACGGAGATTCCAAAAGTAATACTGAAGATCAATGCCGTACTCGCTTTCAATGGAATATGGAAATAACCCATAAGCCCGGCTGTAATCATCAAAGCGATCAGGTTTGGAATCAGGGAGATGACAATCATTCTTACGTTGGCAAACAATGCCGCCATACTGATGCTGATGAGGGCGAATGCGAGGATGAGGCTCTCCCAAAGGTTATTGACCAGGAAGCTGTTGCCTTTGATAAACAATACAGAGGTTCCGGTGACATTCACTTTCATATCAGTGTCCTTAAACAAAGAATCAATTTTTGGATTGATCACCTGTGATATCAGGGAGTCCATTTTCTTGGAACCGATGTCTGCCATCTGGCAGCTGATCCTCATTTTCTGGAATGTTGAGTCTGCGAAGGATTTAAATAAACCACTGTTGTCTGTTTGCCCTTTCATGTACCGGAGAATAAATCCCCGCTCCTGGCTGGAGGGCAACTCATAATACTTCGGATTATTATTATAAAATGCCTGCTTCGACGCCTTGACAAAACTTACCAGTGATACCGGGCGTGAAATCACATCAATCGAGTCAAGAAAACTTTCAAATTCCTCAATCTTCTTCAGGTTGTTTACCTGTAGCAGACCGCGCTTCTTTCCAGTATCCACCATAAACTCCAGTGGCATTATGCCGCTGAAATTGGTCTCAAAAAATTTCAAATCCTGCTTGATGGTGCTTTCTTCCGGCAGGTCATCGACCATAAATGAAATGGACTCCAGCTTCATCATGCCGATAGCAGCAATAATGGTCAGGGTCACTGTTGTCAGATAAATTGCGGGTCTGAAACGATGTACCAGGAAATCAATCTGCTGAACAAACCATTTCAGGAATTTGAAATCCAGGTGGCGCAGGTGCTTGGCAGAGGGATCCGGTAACCAGGTCAGGATGCCCGGTATCATCACCAGACTTACAAAGAACAAGGCAATGATATTGAGGCCAGCCACCACCCCAAATTCACGAAGGATGACAATGTCAGTAGAAAGCAAAGTCAGAAACCCGATTGCTACTGTAAGATTGGTCAGAAAAGTGGCCAGTCCCATGCGCAGTACCACCGTACGGATAGCCTCCACTTTGTTACCGTGCTTGACAAACTCAACATGGTATTTGTTCAGCAGATAAATTGCATTGGTGATCCCTATGATCACGATCACGGGAGAAATTAATCCGCTGAGCAGCGTGATTTTATAGCCCAGCAAATGCACAGTGCCCAGCGTCCATACCACCATCACGGCAATCATTACCATTGAAAAAAGTACCGCTCGTACAGAACGGAAGAACAGCAGCATGATCAAGCCTGTCACGAGTGCCGAGAAATAAGTAAAGAACTCTAATTCCCACCTTACTTGCTGCGCCACGACCGACCGGATGAACGGCAATCCCGCGTAGCGCAGTTGAATATTTGTGGATTTTGAAAACTCATCACCCAGCGAATGAAGAGCGTTGATAAGTTCAACACGCCGGGCCGAATTGGCCACTTCCTTTTGTACCGACACCAGCATCATCGTTGCGCCATTGTCGGTGTTCACCAACTGGCCCATGTAAATCTTCTGCTTGCGAGCCTCCTGTAATAAACTGTCAAGAACTTCCTGCGAGGCAATCTTTTCTGGAAACAGTATCCTCAAAAAGAATTTGTTCTTTGCTGTGTCTTTGGAGATAATTTTCAGAAGCGGAAGGGAGAGCACTTCATTTACTCCTTCGATCTTGCGGATATCCTGGCTTAGTTTTTCAAATTTTTCGAAATTCTCTGCCTTGTAGATCGCACTGTCTTTCACCCCGATTGCGACCATATTTCCATCTTCTCCAAACT